>DMPD01000307.1 GCA_003456125.1 Cyanobacteria bacterium UBA8156
CCTCCGTCGCCGTCGCCGCACTGTTGAGGACGACTTGCAGCACCACCACCGCCAATACTGCCCCCAAGGCATCGATGAGCACCCCTTCCCCTTCCAAAACGAGGGCCACCCGCCGCTCCAGCTTGAGGTTTTTCACGAGGGGATTGATCACCGTCGGCCCGGTCACCACCACCAACGAAGCATAAAGAAAAGCAATGGGCCAGGGAAATTCCGCCAAAAAGTGCGCCGCCAGGCCGCCCCCCAACAGCGTCACCAGGGCCCCCAACGTCACCAGATTGCGCAAACTCGCAGATACCTTGCCCAACTCTTGCAGGGGTAAGTTGAGGCCCCCCTCGAACAAAATCAACGCCACCGACAGGGAGACAACGGCATCCAAGCCCACATCCAAAACTTGCGGGCGAATCCAGCCCAAACCGTTGTTGCCCAGGGCCACCCCAAACAACAGCAGAAACACAATGCTGGGGAGCCGCAGCCAACCCGCCAACACTTGCGCTGTCACCCCCGCCACCACGGCATAGACAACGACTTGGGTTAGAGCCGCCGCTTCGTTCACAACAACTTCCTTCGTCTCAACCCCAGCCCCCGGGCAATGGTTTGATCGCTGCCAGAGTTAGGCAAGTATACCGCACCCCTTTGCCTCCCCCCGACCCAAACCTCACCAATCCTTGACAAAGCCCCCCTCAGTTTAGGTGGGGCACCGGTTGAAGCCACACCCAGACATCCATCAACCCCAGCAACAGCGAAAGGGTCAGCAGCGCCAAATACATCCAAGGCTGGGCCAACGGTTTGACATCGCGGGTGTCGATGCCCGTACGTTCCTGCACCAAGGTAACCAAGCGGGCAAAACCGGCAATCCGCATCGGGAGCAAAAACCCCTCCCCTTGCCGGGTCAAAAAGTAGTACACCAGACCCCCCTGGCCCGTCGTCTTCGCCTTGAGGGCCTCCACCTCCGCCCACGGCAAAAAGCGATCGCCCCGGAAAGGAAACCACCAAGGATAACGCACCGTCAGGCCCGCGTCCGTCACCTCCACCCGTTCGCTGAGGGCCCCCCACAGCACCCCCAAGCCCAAAGGCAGACCCATGCCCCACAACCAAAGGGGCACCGGCGCCCCGGTCTTCTGGGCGAGAATGGGGAGCGGCACCGTCAGGACTACATAAAAAAGCAACAGCGTCCCGCGAATCAAGGGCGAAATGGCGAACCGTATAGGGGGGGACATAGAGCCAAAAATCGGGTAGAGTGCGCTACGGTACAGCCTACATCCCGGTATGGGTTTCCGTCGATGCATCGGTGGGGCGATCGCCCTTGGAATTGGGATCGGGGTTTTCCCGGCCCACAGTGCTCCCGAGATCGAGCCCCAATGGGTCGAGCAAAGCCCGGTTTTGCAGCGGTGGTTGGTCAACCCCCCGAACGTTTTGGCCGATATCTACCACGAGCCTAGTTTCCGTACCAAGTTGCGGCTGGGAATCCAAGGGCGCGATCGCCTGGGTTGGGAACTAGCCCTTGAGGATGCCTTTGTGGGGGATTCATCCCTCACCGTCAGTGCCGGCTACCAGAGCGACTTCAACGGGCCCGATCGGGATGCCCACATCGGTTTGCGGTATTACCTGCAACCCCGGGGCAGCTATTGGAACCTGGCTCCCCAGATCGGGTATCGGCATTGGGAAAACCTGACGGGTACCGCCAGCGGTTGGGAAGTCGGATTCCAAACCGTGTTGGCCCTGTCCCCCCGCAGCGCCGACCTGCGCCTATCCCAGTTGTGGGCGGCCCCCGGCACCGCCACCGAAACCGGCACTACCCAACTCAGCGCCAGCTACGCCCTCAGCCGACACCTGTGGGTGCGCAGTCATCTGCAATGGCGGCGATCGCCCCAGCAATCGGACAGCCGGGCTGGCTTTGCCCTGGAATGGGCTTTTTAAGTTTTCCCTAAAAGAAAACGTGGCTATCGGGCTGAATGTCGATCTCCAACGGTACGGCCTGGGGTTCGGCACCAATGGCAAAGGCGATCGCCGCCGCGGCGGTTTCCGGCCGCAGCATTTTGCTGCGATCCACCTTCAACGCCACGTTGTCCCAGAATGGGGTATCCACCCCCCCAAAGTAAAACAGGGTGCTGCGAATGCCGTAGCGCCGAACTTCTTCCGCCAAACACTTGGCTGCCCCAACGGCCCCAAACTTGGCGGCGCTGTAGGCCGCCGCCATGGGCATGGTGTGCTTGCCCAAAATGCCGATCACCTGGCACAAGTGGCCGGACTTCTGCTCTTTCATCGCTTCCGCTGCTGCCTGGGACACAAAAAAGTTGCCCTTGAGGTTGACGGCCAACATGCGATCGAGATCCGCCGGCTCAATTTTGTTCACCTGCTTCATCACCCCGGCCCCCGCCGCGTTGACCAACACATCCAACCGACCGTACTGTGCCACCGTGGCGGCTACGATCCCCTGGGCCTGCCCCGGATCGGTAATGTCCCCTACGGCGATCGCCCCGTCCACTACCGCCGCCAAAGCCGCCAACCGCTCGCGATCGCGCCCCGCCAACATCAGACGGTAGCCCTGCTCGGCCAACACCCGGGCCGTGGCGCTGCCAATGCCGCCGCTCGCCCCCACCACCAACACCACCCGTTCCGACATGACGTTACAAACCTTTACAAT
>DMPD01000099.1 GCA_003456125.1 Cyanobacteria bacterium UBA8156
GGCGGGCGATCGCATCGGTTTGGACATTGAGACCTTTGCCAACCTGCGGGTGGGCGCTTTGCCGGCGGCCGCTTTTGTGAACGGCCCGGCCTTTACCGCCGCCGAGCAGCGGGTGCGCTACGACGGCACGCGGTTGTTTTACGATCCCGACGGCAACGGGCCGGCGGGCGAGCAACTGTTGGCCACCTTCCAGGGCACTGCTCCCACCTTAGCCGCCAGCGACATTGTGGTGACTTCGGCCAGCGGGGCGGCTTTCATTCTGGAGATTCTCCATGCCGGAGACTTGGAAGGGGGCGTGGCTTCTTTGGGAGCGGGCGGCGCCGATAGCGGCAACGTACAACGGTTTTCGGCGGTGTTGAATGCCTTGCGCAACGATCCCCGTTACGAAAACACCGTCACCGTAATTTCGGGCGATGCGTGGATTCCGGGGCCCTTTTTGGCCGCGAGTTCCGATGGTTCCGTTCAGTCCTTGTTTGGCGCGACGGGCAACGTGGCGGGTCGGGGCGACGTGGCGATCATGAACGCTTTGGGCGTGCAGATGAATGTTTTTGGCAACCACGAATTTGATTTGGGCACCAACCAAATCACCAGCCAAATTGCGCCGGCGGGGAACTTCCCCGGCTTGCGATCGCCCTATTTGAGCGCCAACCTGGATTTCAGCAACGACAGCGCGATTCGGGCCCGGGTCGTCAACGACGGTCAGAATGGGGCCACTCTGCCCGCCGGCAGCATTGCCCGGTCAGCTTTTCTGGAAGTGGGGGGGGAACGCATTGGCTTTGTGGGGGCCACCACCCCAGCGTTGCGATCGATTTCCAGTCCCGGAGCCACGCGGGTAGTGCCCGGCGATGCCGTCCAGCAGGCCCTCACCCCGGCCGAACTCCAAGCCTTGGCCGGAGAAGTCCAAAAAGCCGTGGATGCTTTGACCGCCCAAGGCATCAACAAAATCGTACTGTTGTCCCACCTGCAAATTTACGCCAACGAAGCGGCTTTGGCCCCCTTGCTGCGGAACGTGGATGTCATTGTGGCGGGGGGCAACCACCGTCTGACCCTCGATGCCACCGATCGCCGCCGGTCGGAGTTTGGCGCCAACGATTTGGATTATCCCGAATTTACGTTTGGGGCCGATGGCAAGCCCATGGCCATTGTGAACGCTGCTTCCAACTATTTGTATGTAGGTCGCTTGGCGATCGGGTTTGATGCGGAAGGCAACCTCCTGCCGGCTTCCTACAATCCCATCACCAACGGTGCCTTTCCCGCCGATGCCCAAGGGGTGCAGGAAGTGAACACAACGGCGAACGGGGCGGTGACCTTGGCGGGACAAGCGGTGCCCAATGCCGACGTGGTGGCCATCACCAATGCCATGCGGAGCGTGGTGCAGCAAAAAGACGGCAATGTTTTGGGGCAAACGGCAGTTTACCTCGACGGTCGCCGCAGCGAAGTGCGGGGGCAGGAAACCAACTTTGGCAACCTCACGGCCGATGCCAACCTGCAAGCGGTGCGGGCCAGCGATAGCAGCGCCGTTCTGTCGCTGAAAAACGGTGGTGGCATTCGCGATTCCATCGGTGCAATCCGGGGGGGACAAGGGGGTACCGAAATTCGCTTCCAGCCCCCTGCCGCCAACCCCACCTCGACACCGCCGAAGCCGGAAGGGGGCATTTCGCAACTGGACATCGAGAACTCCCTGCGCTTCAACAACGCCCTCAGTTTGGTGACGTTGGAAGCCCGGGAAGTGAAAGATGTGTTTGAGTTTGTGGTATCGGGCAGTCCCTTCAACCAAGGGCGCTTTGCCCAAATTGGCGGCATGGCCTACAGCTTTGACCTCAGCCAAACCAGTCGTACCGACTTGGGCACCGGCGCCCGGGTGCGCTCCTTGGCCATTTTGGACGACAACGGCAACGTGGTGGATGTGGTGGTGCAAAACGGTCAGTTGCAGGGCAACCCCAACCGGACGTTCCGTATGACCACCCTCAGTTTCTTGGCGGGCGGCGGCGACAGCTATCCCTTTGCCAGCTACAACGACGGGGTGCCCCTCAACCGCGTGGATCTCGATCCGGGCGCTTCGGGAGATTTCAACGCGGCCAACCGGGAGCAACGGGCTTTGGCGGATTACCTGCGGGTGAATTTCCCCGTGGGCACCCCCTACACCGCCCCCACGATCGCCGGCGGTGCGGATTTGCCGCCCGCTCAAGATACCCGGATTCAGAACGTGGCCCAACGGCAGGACACGGTGCTCAATCCCGACCCGGCCACCCGCGCCACCGCCGTGTTCAAGGTGACGGGCAACGACACCATCACCGGCAATGCCAACGACAACGTGTTGCTGGGTTATGCCGGCAACGACCTTATCAACGGCGGCGCTGGCAATGACATTTTGGCGGGCGGCAGTGGTCAAGATACCTTGACCGGCGGCGCCGGCGATGACCTGTTTGTGTATGCAGGTCTTCAAGAGCTGCGTACCGGCGTGGCCACGGCCGATGTGGTGGCGGATTTTGGCACGGGCAACGATCGCCTGCGGGTGGCCCGGGCGATCGCCTCGGTCTTTGGTACCGCCAACGGCAACCTGAATGTAGCCGCTTCGCCGGCGGGGGCTGTAGTCTACGTCGAAGATGCAACCCCGGGCTTGGGTGGTAACGAACGGGTATTGGCGGTATTGTCGGGCTTCAACGCCAGCGGCTTCACGGCCAACAACGTCCAGTTCTTCTAATTCCTGACCACTTTGGGGCGAGAGGGTCTGAGGTCACCACCTCGGGCCCTTTTTTGTGGTCAACCTCGCAAATCCCGATAAAATAGACCACTAGCGAGGGGGTAGGCCATGGCCGATACGCTTTACGATACCGATTTTGGGTTGTGGATCGACGACACGGTGGCCAAGCTCCGGGCCGGTCGCTATGACGAGGTGGATTGGGAAAATGCGATTGAAGAGTTGGTAGCCATGGGCAAAAGCCAGCGTCAGGCCCTCCGGCGTCGCCTTGAAGTGCTGCTGGAACACCTCCTGAAGCGCTGTTACCTCGCCAACGCCTACGACAACCGCGGCTGGGAGCTAACCATTAAAGAGCAGCGCAAAGAAATTTGGCATCTCCTGGAAGATTCCCCCAGTCTGCGCCCTTACCTCCAGGAAATTTTGCCCCGGGTTTGGGCAGAAGCCCTGACCGATGTGCGCGATCGCTATCCGATGGCGGCCTTGCCCAAGCATTATCCCTTCCCAAGCGACATTGAGTCCCTGTTGCAGGAGGTACTGTGGCCATGACCCTCTACGATCGCGATTTTGTGTTGTGGACGGAAGACACCATGGCCAAACTCAGAGCCGGGGATTTTGCCCAGGTGGACATGGCGCATTTGCTAGAGGAGGTAGACGGTTTGGGTAAAAGTCAGCGCCATGCGATGCGTAGTTTGTGGCGGCGGCTGCTCGAACACCTGCTGAAGCGCTGTTGCGTGCCCTTTCCCGAATGCTATCGCGGTTGGGAAAAAGAGATTCGGAACTTCCGCAACGACATCGAAGACCTGCTGGCGGATTCCCCGAGCCTCAGAGGAACCATTGCCGAAAACTTGCCCACAGTTTTCCACAAAGCCCTGGCTACCGTACAGGAGGAATATCCCCAAATCGAGTTTCCGGATACCTGGCTGATGACCTACAGCATCGAGGAGCTGTTGACTCAGCCCATTTGGGAAAAGAAAGCGTGACCTTTAATCCTCGTTGTTTTGGAACAGACTCAACAACGGGAAACAGGCCCCAAAACAGGAAGCGATCGCCGCCACCCCTCCAAAAATAGGAGGCGCTTGCACCGTACTGACCACCGCATCGGCCGCCATGGGCAGCGTCACCAGCAGCACACAGGACAGACCCAATCGCACAACGAGCTTTTCCAACACGGTTGTTTTGCCTCCGCTATCTACATCAACTTGGGAATGCGCCGGGGTTGCTTAGGTTGCTCTTCTGAGATTAGAAACCTATTCAAGGGAAAATAGTATATTTGGGCACAACTTTTAATTACAAATTGTGCATTCAAGGGATTTGGGTTGGATTGCCTATAATGGGGGGGCGGGTCAAACGTAGACAGGGCATGCATCCAACCGATCCCAACCGATTTACGGAAAAAATGTGGGCGGCGATCGTCCAATCCCAGGAAATTGCCCGGCAAGCCCAGCAGCAAGAATTAAACGTTGAGCATCTGGTGGTGTCTCTGTGGCAGCAACCCAGCCTGTTTCGGGAGGGGTTGCAGGGGTGCGGCGTGGATGGCGACAAATTCTTAAAACAAGTGGAAGATTTTGGGCGATCGCAACCCAAGGTGGCCAATCCCGACCCGTTGTATTTGGGGCGGGCGTTGGATGTGTGGTTGGATCGGGCGGAGGCGTTGCGGTTGCAGTGGGGCGATCGCTACTTGGCGGCGGAGCATTTGTTGGCGCTGTGGCCGGAGGAAGAGCGGTTGGGGCGGCGGTTGTGCCGGACGTGGGGGATCGAGCGGGGGACAGTGGAGAGCACCATCCAGAAACTGCGGGGGAGTCAAACCGTGCAGGATCGGGCCCCGGAAAGCAAGTATGCCGCCCTCGAGAAATACGGGCGAGATTTGACGGCCGCGGCGGCCGCGGGCAAACTGGATCCCACCATTGGTCGAGACGAAGAAATGCGGCGGGTGATTCAGGTCTTGTCGCGGCGCACCAAAAACAACCCGGTGTTGATTGGGGAGCCCGGTGTGGGCAAAACGGCGATCGTGGAGGGGTTGGCCCGGCGGATTGTGGAAGGGGATGTGCCGGAGTCGTTGCAGGGGCGGCAGTTGGTAGCCCTGGATCTGGGGAGTTTGGTGGCGGGGGCCAAGTACCGGGGGGAATTTGAAGAGCGGCTCAAAGCCGTGCTCAAAGAAGTGATGGGGGCCAACGGCGGCATCATCCTGTTTATCGACGAGCTGCATACGGTGGTGGGGGCCGGCGCGCCCCAGGGGGCGATGGATGCCAGCAACCTGCTCAAGCCGCTGTTGGCCCGGGGGGAACTGCGGTGCATTGGGGCGACCACCCTGGACGAATACCGGCAACACATCGAAAAGGATGCCGCGTTAGAGCGGCGGTTTCAGCAGGTGTATGTGGCGCCCCCTACGGTCACCGACACGATTTCGATTTTGCGGGGTCTCAAGGAGCGCTACGAAGTGCACCACGGGGTGCGCATTGCCGATGGGGCCCTGATTGCGGCGGCGACCCTCTCCAACCGCTACATCAGCGATCGCTTTTTGCCGGACAAAGCCATTGACCTGGTGGACGAAGCGGCGGCCAAGCTGCGGATGGAAATCACCGCCAAGCCCATCGCTCTGGACGAATTGGATCGGCGGCTGTTGCAACTGGAGATGGAGCGGCTGTCGTTGAAGCCGGACGAAGAAGCGGCTTTGAGCGATCGCCTGGAGCGCAACGGGGTTTTGACCTATCGCTCGCCGGCGGCGGAAGCGACGATGGCCCGGTTGGCCCATCTGGATCAAGAAATTGCGGCGGTGCGCACCCAGCAGGAAGCCCTGCAAGCCCGGTGGCAATCCGAGAAAGAGATTATTGAGCGGGTGCGATCGCTCAAGGGGGAGATCGATCCCATCAAACAGCAGATTGCCCAGGCAGAGCGGGAATTTGATTTGAACCGGGCGGCGGAGCTGAAATACAAAACCCTGGCGGTGTTGGAGAAGGAACTGGACGAAGCGGAGTCGGCCATGGCCCGGTTGCGGCAGGATCGGGCGGCGATTTTTCGGGAGCAGGTAACCGAGAACGACATTGCCGAGGTGGTGGCCCGGTGGACGGGAATACCGGTCACCAATTTGTTGGCATCGGAGCGGCAAAAATTATTGACCTTGGAAACCCATTTGCACGAGCGGGTGGTGGGTCAGGAGGAAGCGGTGACGGCGGTGGCAGCGGCGATCCGGCGGGCGCGGGCCAACCTCAAGGATCCCAACCGACCCATCGGTTCCTTTTTGTTTTTGGGGCCGACGGGGGTGGGCAAAACCGAGTTGGCGCGGGCGTTGGCGGCTTTTCTCTTTGACGACGAAAGCGCCATGGTGCGGCTGGACATGTCGGAATACATGGAAAAGCACTCGGTGTCGCGGTTGATTGGCGCACCGCCGGGGTATGTGGGCTACGAAGAAGGGGGGCAATTTTCGGAGGCGGTGCGGCGGCGGCCCTACGCGGTGGTGTTGTTCGACGAAATCGAGAAGGCCCATCCCGATGTGTTCAACCTGTTGTTGCAGGTGTTGGACGAGGGACGGCTCACCGATAGCCAGGGGCGCACCATCGATTGCAAAAACATCGTGGCGATCGCCACCAGCAATTTGGGCAGCGAGTTGTTGTTGAACCTCGGAGAAGAGCGGGCGGAGGAGGCGCGGGCCGAGGTCATGGCGCTGCTGCCCCAGACCTTCCGGCCGGAATTTCTAAACCGGTTGGATGAGATTGTGTTGTTCCATCCGTTGGGACGCGATCGCATTGCCCAGGTGGCCGCCAAACAAATCCAGCACTTGGCAGCGCGGTTGGTGGCCCAAAACATCACCTTGGCCCTGACCCCAGAGGCCTACGCACGGTTGGCGGATTTGGGGTACGACCCGCAGTATGGGGCCCGGCCCCTCAAGCGGGCGATTCAACGGCATTTAGAGAACCCCTTGGCGATTTTGTTGTTGGCGGGAGATTGTCAACCCGGCGATACCCTCACAGTGGACATCGATCCGACCGGCACCGGCTTTCGTTTTGTCCCGGCGAGGGACGAGGGCACCGGCCTTTTAGAGATGGGTGGTATCCGTCAGGGTTAGCACCTGCCAGCAATCGCTCCCTTTTTGGAGGTGGGAGAGGGAGCACAGGGGCACCTTCACCGGCGGCACCGTGGGTACCAGACCGGAGATGGCGCCAAACACCGACCGTTCGTGGCCAACCCACAGTTGGTTTTCCGGCAGCGCGGCCAAGCGTTGGGCCGTGGCGGCGGTGCGGGTCAACAAATCGGTTTCGGTTTCGGGATAGACGGCCGTGGCCGGGGAACAGTACGCCAAATCAATCGGGAAGTGGGCGGCTAAGGCAGTAGCCGAGAGGCGGGCAGGGTTAGCAGGCATCCAATCCGGGTGCAGCCATTCCCCCAAACCCGGTTCCAGGCGGATGGACACTCCCAAGACCGCGGCGATCGCCGCGGCCGTTTGGACGGTGCGCAGGAACGGGGAGGCATAGATGCGGTGGATGGGCGCCGCCGCGAGACGTTGGGCCAGGGCGCGGGCCTGTTGCCACCCGTCGGCCGAAAGGGGCGGATCGTAGGGGCGATCGGCGGTCTCGAACCAGCGGGGATCGACAAAATCCTGGCGGTTGGCGTGGCGAGCAATCCAAAGCTGGGGCATGGCATCACCGCAAATTTGACCCCATTGTCACCGAATTTGGGGACGACCCGTTCTAAAATTAAGCGTACCCACCTGCCAAAAAACGCAACATGGGCGAAGTCGTTGCCGCTGCTGAAATTTTGAACCGTTATGCCCAAGGCGACCGCGACTTTCGCGGTTTGAACCTCAGCGGTGAGAGCTTTGGGCGGGCCGATTTGCGGGGGGCCGATTTCAGCGAGGCCAACCTCCGGGGGAGCAATTTTTGGGCAGCGGAACTGAGTGAAACCAATTTTTGGGGGGCTGACCTCACCCGGGCCGACTTCAGCGATGTTTCCGCTTGGGATGCGGACTTCCGACGCTGTCGTTTGCAGCGCACCAATTTCCAAAACAGCGATCTCAGCGGCGGCCGTTTTTTGGAAGCTGTTTTTGATGGTGTGAACTTCCGCACAGCGGTCTTGAACCGGGCGGTGTTGCGGGGCATGAACCTAGAACACAGCAACTTCAACAAAACCTACTTGTTGGAAGTCGACCTCAGCGATGCCAACTTGCAAGGGGTAAACTTGGTTTCGGCGTTTTTGTACCATGCCAACCTGGAAGGGGCCAATCTCAGCGGGGCAGACGGTACCGAAGCCGACTTGACGGCGGTCAATTTGCGCCGTGCCAATCTCACCAACGCCGATTTCACCGAGGCTGATTTCACAGAAGCCGTATGCGAGGGCGCAAATTTGCAGCGGGTGTGTTTGCGGTACGCCAAGTTGCCAAACGCTAATCTCCAGCGGGTGAATGCCACGGCCGCCAATTTCAGCAAAGCCCGTCTCACCCAGGCCTATTTGGCGGGGGCTTGCCTCCACCAAGCCAATCTGTGGGGGGCCGATTGCCAGACGGCGGATTTACGGTTGGCAGACCTGCGGGAAGCCTCTTTGGTGGGTACCGATCTGACGGGGGCCAATTTACAGGGGGCCCAGACCCCACCTCTGTGGAGCGAAGACGTGCGTCTTTGTCAAACCACCTTGCCCGATGGCACCCTTAGTCAGCGGGACTGTGGCAAGTAACGGCTTGCTATACCATGGGAATAGGCTAGGGATTTCCCCGTATGGAAAGCTTTCTGAAACAGTTGTTTTTGATTGGGTTGGGCACCACCTCGCTCTTGGCGGAACGGGCCCGCGAGCTGGCGGATGAATGGGTGAAGGAGGGCAAGATCGATCCCCAGCAGGCGGCGGAGTTTGTGCGGGAAGCGACCGAACGGGTGAAATCGGAACAAGAAAACCTTGAAGCCTTTGTGCAACGGCAAGTCCGCAACGTGTTGCAGGATTTGGGGGTACCCCGTCAAAACGAAATGGATGAGCTGCGGGGTCGGATCGATCGCCTGGAGCGGCAAATGCGGGAACTGGAAAACCGTTCGTGGCGTTAGGCACCCTGTATTTGGTGGGTACTCCCATCGGCAACCTCGAAGACATGACCTTCCGGGCGATCGCCGTCTTGCAGCGGGTGGCATTGATTGCGGCCGAAGATACGCGGCACACGGGCAAGTTGTTGCAGCATTTTCAGATTGACACCCCCCAAATCAGCTACCGCGACGAAAACCATCGGGTCTGTGCCCCCCTGTTGCTGAGCCGTTTGCAGGCCGGTCAAGACGTGGCTTTGGTGTCCGATGCCGGCATGCCTTTGCTGTCCGATCCGGGGGAACCTTTGGTTGCCGAGTGCATTGCCGCCGGGATTGCCGTGGTGCCGGTGCCGGGGCCCACCGCTGCCATTGCCGCCCTGGTGGCTTCGGGTTTGGCCGGCGATCGCTTTGTGTTTGAAGGATTTTTGCCCCTCAAAGCCAAGGTCCGGGAGGCCCGCCTGACGGCTTTGGCCCGGGAAGAGCGTACGGTCATTTTGTACGAAGCCCCCCATCGTTTACGTCAGACCCTGCAGGATTTGCAAACGGTGGTGGCGGGCGATCGCCCCCTGGTGTTGGCCCGGGAACTGACCAAGCGCTACGAAGAATTTTGGCGGGGCACCCTCGCCGGAGCGATCGCCCACTATGCCCACCAAGAACCCAAAGGGGAATTTGTCTTGATCTTGGGGGGCCATCCCCATCCCCAAGAAGTCTGGGAAGAGGAGGCGGTGCGTTTAGCCCTGGCCCGGTTGTTGCAAGAAGGGCAATCCTTGGCGATCGCCAGCCGTGAATTGGCCTTGACCGTGGGGCGATCGCGCCGGGAAATTTATCAATTGGGGTTGCAATTGCAGACCGATGGCGACGGTTAACCCTCCCCCCAATCCCCAGGGCGATCGTAAAACGAGCGCATCCCAGCTCCCGAGTCTCGATCGCTACGTTGCCATTCCCAAAATGTCGGTGGCGGTGAACTTCCCTTCCCGCAGGGTGACTGACCGGGTCTGGAGCAGGATGGAGCCAACGGCACCGCTGGTCCCATCTCCTATAGCAGTTGCCATGTTAGT
>DMPD01000098.1 GCA_003456125.1 Cyanobacteria bacterium UBA8156
AAACACGGGTCACAAGCCATGACTGGGAAAAGAGGCGGGGGAAGAGAGATGTGGTTAGACATAGATAGTCGGTGGAATCCGGAAACCGTGGCCGCTGTCAAAGCCTATGTGGCGCAGTGGTTGCAACTGGGCAAACGGTTGGAGCTACCGGGGCGCAGCACCTCGGCGGCGATCGCGGAAACCGTGGCAGGGGAGAGGTATACGGCGAACTTTGAGAACCTGTGGTACTCGATTTTGCATGTTGAGTTGGGCAATGTCTACCTGTTGGGAACCGATGTCAAAATCGCCGATTTGCTGACGGGTACCTGGGAATTGCACGAATGTGCCCGGTGCGGATTGCCGGTACCCTTACCACCCTTGGGACAGGCGCAGGTGGGGCCCTGTGTCTGTGCCGATTTAAGCACCTGGCCCAACGCCGAAACGGTGCCTCCCCACCCCCCGATCGCCTCGAGCGTACATCTCCAGGGTCTACGGCAGCGCATGGAGGAAGCCCCAATGGCACCCCAGCCCCCTACCCGTCCTTGAGGGCCTCGGGTCAACCCGCAGTATGATAGGGAGACGATCGCATCCCTTAAGTTCCTATGCTCAACCTGCTGCAAAACGTTCTGGGCAACCCCAACCAACGCAAGCTGGACAAGTTGCGACCCGATCTGGTGTTGATCCAATCCTTTGAATCAGAGTTGGCAAGCCTCAGCGATGGGGAACTGGCCGCCAAGACCGGCGAATTCAAAGGACGTTTGCAGAACGGCGAAGACTTGGATGATTTGTTGCCGGAGGCCTTTGCGGTGATGCGGGAAGCCTCCAAACGGGTGTTGGGGTTGCGGCATTTTGATGTGCAAATGTTGGGGGGCATGGTTTTGCATCGAGGGGAAGTGGCCGAAATGAAGACCGGGGAAGGCAAAACCCTGGTGGCTACCCTGCCCAGCTACCTCAATGCCCTCACCGGCAAAGGGGTGCACGTGGTGACGGTCAACGACTACCTGGCCCGGCGGGATGCCGAGTGGATGGGGCAAGTCCATCGGTTTTTGGGGTTGAGCGTGGGTCTCATTCAGCAGGCCATGGACCCAACCGAGCGGAAGAAGAACTACGCCTGCGATATTACCTACGCCACCAACAGCGAAATCGGCTTTGACTACCTGCGGGACAACATGGCCACGTCCCTCGAAGAAGTGGTGCAACAGCCATTTCATTACTGCATCATTGACGAGGTGGATTCGATTCTGATTGACGAAGCCCGTACCCCCTTGATCATTTCCGGCCAGGTGGAGCGGCCCGCCGAAAAATACGTGGGGGCGGCAGACGTAGCTTGGCAACTCCAGAAGGAGAAACACTACGAGGTAGACGAAAAGCAGCGCACTGCCATTCTCACCGATGAAGGGTTTGAAACGGTCGAAAAGCTGTTGGGGGTAGCCGATTTGTTCGATCAAGAAGACCCGTGGGCCCACTACATCTTCAATGCCATCAAAGCCAAGGAATTGTTCGTCAATGATGTGAACTACATCGTCAGCAACGATGAGATTGTGATTGTCGATGAGTTCACCGGGCGGATTATGCCGGGACGGCGGTGGAGCGATGGTCTGCACCAGGCGATCGAGGCCAAGGAAGGGGTCACCATCCAAAACGAAACCCAGACCCTGGCTTCGGTGACCTACCAAAACCTGTTTTTGCTATACCCGAAGCTGGCGGGCATGACCGGTACCGCAAAGACGGAAGAATCCGAATTCGGCCGCATTTACAACCTGGAAGTGACGGTGATTCCCACCAACCGCAAAAGCGGTCGCGGTGACCTCGCTGACGAAGTCTACAAAACCGAAACCGGTAAGTGGCAGGCGGTGGCCCGGGAGTGTCAGGCCATGCACGAACAGGGGCGGCCGGTGTTGGTGGGTACCACCAGCGTGGAAAAATCGGAGGTGTTGTCGCACTTGCTCACGGACGCGGGAGTACCGCACAACCTGCTCAATGCCAAGCCGGAAAATGTGGAACGGGAAGCCGAGATTGTGGCGCAAGCGGGTCGCAAGGGAGCGGTCACCATTTCCACCAACATGGCAGGTCGGGGTACCGACATTATTTTGGGGGGGAACGCCGACTACATGGCCCGGCTCAAGGTACGGGAAGCCTTTATGCCGGTGATGGTGCGGGATGACGATGTGACCGGCAGTGCCCAACGGTTGTTTGGCAGCCGGCCGGTGGGAGGCGGGGGTTTTGGCCAAGATGACCCCAACAACGGTCAAAAGCCCGCGCGCAAAACCTGGAAACCCTCCGGCAACCTGTTTCCGGTGGAGTTGCCCCCCAATGTCCAAAATACCCTGAAGCAGGCGGTGGCCTTTGCCGAAGATTTGTTGGGGCCCCAAAGCCTGGCGGAGTTGGAAGCCGAAGATTTGTTGGCGATCGCCTCGGAGAAGGCCCCTACCGAAAACCCAGTGGTGCAGCGTCTCCGGGAGGCGTTTCAAGACATTCGGGAAGTCTACGAAGCCTACACCCAACAGGAACGGGAAGAAGTGACCCGTTTGGGGGGCTTGCACGTGATTGGCACGGAGCGGCACGAATCCCGGCGGGTGGACAACCAGTTGCGGGGTCGGTGCGGCCGGCAAGGGGACCCCGGTTCCACCAAGTTTTTCCTGAGCCTCGAAGACAACCTGATGCGCATCTTCG
>DMPD01000149.1 GCA_003456125.1 Cyanobacteria bacterium UBA8156
GATATCTCTTTTGTTTGGATATCTCTACTTGAGAAAAAATCTTGAAACTCGAGATGCCAGAACTCAGAAACGTCAGGCATCCCTCATGAATTGTATTCCGACAGTCTGGACAACCATTCGTCGATTGTCAACTCCGCTTCGCTGAAGAGAGCTTCCAAACCGACCACTGCCAGGTGTGAGTTGATGATAGGTTGCTTTTTCATTGGCACGCACTAACACCCGAAGTCAGTACCTATATTAAGCGCATTTTCTCGAATTTGGCTACCATCTGCCGGGATTTTTCCAGTGCTAACCGGGCAATTTACCCGTTCTTCTTAGGTTCTCACGGGTTCGCACGCTCTCAATCGCGAATTCTCGTCAATTTAGCAATTCCAGCAATTCCACCGGCAAACCGTCCGGATCGGCCAAAAAACACACCTGATAGGTGCGATCGCCAATCTGTTGTTTACGTGGCCTTAACAGAATCTTTACCTGGCCGAGGGTTTGGGCCAGGTGAGCCAGGGTGTGCTGGAGGTTGGGGACGGCAAAGGAGAGGTGATAGTAGCCCACATATTGCTCATCGCCGAAGCTGTCCGGCGGCGGGGCGGGTTCCGGTACCTGCAGCAGTTCTAGGCGGGTTTGGGCACCGCTCAACCAACAACCCAGGGTGATGCCGGCGGTAAATCGTTCCTCCACCGTGAACCCCAAAGCCTCATAAAAGGCGATCGCCCGCAAAATGTCGGCGGTTTTGATCGAAACGTGGTGGTACTGCATGGGGGATTCCAACTGTGTCATTCTAAAAAGCCTGCCCAAGTTTGGTTCGGATGTATGCAAAGCAGCGCATTGACAACGGTTTTGCTGCCGTTAGCCCTGGCGATTGTGATGTTGGGGATGGGCCTTGGTCTGACCCTAGCGGATTTTCGGCGGGTGGTAGCCTACCCCAAGGCGGTGGCGGTGGGGTTGTTCGGTCAAATGGCCCTTTTGCCGGCGTTGGCCGTGCTGCTGGGGGAGGTGCTGCCCATGGCACCGGAAATGGCAGTGGGTTTGGTGGTGGTGGCGGTGTGCCCGGGGGGCGCCTCGTCGAATTTGATTACATACTTGGCTAAGGGCGATGTGGCGCTGTCGGTGACCCTGACGGCCCTAAGCAGCTTGGTGACGGTGTTCACCATCCCGCTCTTGACCCAATGGGCGGGGCAACGGTTTTTGGGGGATGCGCTGGCGCTCGCGCTTCCGCTGGGCCCCACCCTGCTGCAACTGGGGGCGATCGTGGTGTTGCCGACGGGGTTGGGGATGCTGGGGCGGGCCTTGGCCCCGGCGGCGGCCCAACGGCTGGAAAAACAGGTGAGTTGGTGGGCAGCCGGTTTGTTGGCGCTCATTATCGGGTTGCTGCTCCTCCGCGAAGGCAGCCGGCTGCCCCTGTTTCTGCAACAGGCCGGCGTCGCCACGGTTTTGCTGAATGGCCTGGCGATGGGTGGCGGGTGGCTGTTGGCCAAACTGTTGCGGCTGCCCCTCCCCCAACAAATTTGCCTGGCGGTGGAGGTGGGCATTCAAAACGGCACCTTGGCGATCGCCCTGACGGCGGGGCTGTTGCAACGGCCCGCACTGGCCATCCCGGCCGCCGTCTACAGCCTGGTGATGTACGTCACGGGGGGCCTCGCCATTTACCTGGGCCGGCGGGGAGCCTCCGCCTGAACTCGTTTGCAAATTTCTGTAAATTTCGCTACAAAATCTTGTGCTGTGCCCGGAATTACCCTAGGATAAAACCATCCGCAAACCCAGGCTTGGTTATGTCGTTCTGCAGCCTTGTGCAAAAACCGGAAAGGGCTACGCAACGGGCGGCCAATTCCTCCATCTCCGGCACCGCCCGGCGGCAGGATTGGGAGCAGCGGCTGCAAGGGTACCCTGCAAAACCCTCCGGTCAATTTTTTCCGATCGCCTCCCACCGGTCGGCCCCTTTCGCGTCCTATCCCGGGGCTCATCCCGGGGCCCATCCCGGTCATGGGTTGGGATAGGTTTTTGGTTGGTGCTTTCGCTAGGATGGGTACAGCTATCGCCCTTTAGCTCCCTTTTTAGCTTATGAATGATTTTGCCAACAATTTGCTGCGGTATCCCAAGTTTCTGGCGTTGATCTCCTTGGGGGTGATCAGTGCGCTGCTGCGGCCGCTGTATCCCTTTTTCCGGCGGCCGGTGACGGCGATCGCCGCGGTGGTGGTGGTGGTGGGTACGTTTGTGGCGTTGGTGTTTACGTTGCGGGCCATGTTGGGGCTTGACCCGGTAGAATTTTGATCTTGCGTTCCAACCCTACAACCATGGCTGCCCAACCCAATGCCTTGCTGAGTGTTTCCGACAAAACCGGTTTGGTGGATCTGGCCCGGGCTTTGGTGGAAATTCACGGTTTTCGGTTGATTTCCAGCGGGGGGACGGCCCAGACCTTGCAGGGGGCGGGGTTGCCGGTCACCAAGGTGGCCGAATTTACGGGGGCCCCGGAGATGTTGGGGGGCCGGGTAAAGACGTTGCATCCGCGCATCCACGGAGGCATTTTGGGAAGATTTGACCTGGATGCCGACGAAATGGCGGTCCACGGTCTGGAACCGATCGCCTTGGTGGTGGTCAATCTCTATCCCTTTGCGGAAACCATCGCCCGGCCGGGGGTGACCCTCACCGAAGCCATCGAGAACATCGACATTGGCGGGCCCACCCTGTTGCGGGCGGCGGCCAAAAACCATGCCTATGTCGCGGTGTTGTGTCAGCCCAGCCAATACGGGGCCTACCTCGACCGTTGCGCCCATGGCGGCCTCGACCTGGATTTTCGGCGGCAATTGGCCCAGGCGGCCTTTGCCCATACCCATTCCTACGATCGGGCGATCGCCGCGTATTTGACGAACACCCCAGAAAACAGCCACCCATCGGCGTTCACCCTGACGGGTGCCCTCCATCAAGCCTTGCGTTACGGCGAGAATCCCCACCAACGGGCTGCCTGGTACGCCACGGAGGCGCGAGGTTGGGCTGTGGCCAACCAACTCCAGGGCAAAGAACTCAGTTACAACAACCTGCTGGATTTGGAGGCGGCCCGGGCGATCGCGGCGGCCTTTGTGCAGGATGAGCCGGCGGCGGTGATTGTCAAGCACACCAATCCCTGTGGGGTAGCCCTAGCCCCGACCTTGCTGGGGGCCTATCAGCGGGCATTGGCGGCCGATCCGGTATCGGCCTTTGGTGGCATTGTGGCGTTGACCCGGCCCTTGGATGTGGATACGGCCACGGCGCTCTGCGAGACGTTTTTGGAGTGCGTGGTGGTGCCGGGCTGCGATCCCCAAGCGGCCACCGTGCTTTCCCGCAAGCCCAACCTGCGGTTGTTGCTTTTGCCGGATTTGGCGGCGGCCCCCAGCGCAACGTTGCGGGCGATCGCCGGGGGGGTGTTGGTGCAGGACGGTGACCATGCCCCCAGCCAACCGGAGACCTGGCAGGTGGTCACGAACAGGGTGCCGACCGCCGCCCAACAGGCGGATTTGATCTTTGCCTGGGAAGTGGTTCGCCAGGTCAAATCCAACGCGATCGTGGTGGCGGGCGAGGGGATGACCTTGGGTATTGGCAGCGGGCAGACCAACCGCGTGGGGGCAGCGGACATTGCCTTGGCCCAAGCGGGCAGCAAAGCCGTGGGGGCGGTTTTGGCCAGCGACGGCTTTTTCCCCTTTGACGATACGGTGCGCAAGGCAGCGGCGGCCGGGATTCGGGCCATTGTGCAGCCCGGAGGCAGCCTGCGGGATGCGGACTCCATCCAAGCGGCCAATGAGTTGGGGGTGGCTATGGTGTTCACCGGGCGGCGGCATTTTTGCCATTGAGGTTCCGCCATGGGTTTATTGGCGAAATTGCAGCAACACGTTAAGCGGGTGCCGGGCGATCGCCGGTTTGCGCGATCGCCTCAATTTGACGAACAATTGGGGTTTGGGGAAGCGGAACCCCGCCAATCTTCCATCGAGGAACTGTTGGAGCCGCCGCTCCGGGCGATCGCCGTGGGCGATCGGGATTTGGCCGGAGACCTGGAATTTTTCTTGGATGGGATTCAGCGCAGTTGGTTGCTGTATTACCAGGAAGGGGCCCCGATCTATTTTGGCTATGGGGCCGCCGTGATTCGGCAACGGTGCGATCGCCGGATGCAGACCTGGAGTTACCAAGCCCAGGAAGCCCTCTATGTAGCCTTGGCCCGGCTGGACTCCCAGGAACAGGAACGCTTGCAACAGTCTGGGATTCCGTTGGTGGATACCGCCACCACCGCCGACCATCCCCTGATGCAGTGCGAAGCCGCCCGGGAGGCGATCGGACGCGATCGGGAACGCTTAGAAGTGCATTTGGCCCGGCAGTGGTTGCCGACGGCGGCAAAGGGTTGGCTGGCGATCGATGGCTCTTTAACCGGCGCGGCCGAAACCGCCGGCCATTCCCGTACCCTTGGCCTGATCAAAAGCCACAACACCCAGTTTTTTCCGGCCGCCGACCAAGGCCAAATTCTGGCTTTGGCCCACGGGGAACGCAGTTCGGCTTTTGTGCCCCGGGGCCGCTACCCCGTCTGCAGTTGGTACCTGCGGTTGCGGGCAGTGGGCGATCGCGACCCCTATTTTGGGTTGATTCGGGTAGAGACGGCGATCGCCAATTTGCCCCTAGCCGACACCCTCAGCCGCTGGCTGTTGGCGGAAGGTCGCCCCCTTGCGCTCCCCGACTCCCGTTGGGACAAAATGATTTACCCCATCCGGGATTGCGAACAGTATTTGCGCAGCCGGGAGCCGAGCCGAGTCAACTTTGGCTGGTTGGGCTAGCCCCCCTAGGCCGATTCCGGTTTGGGCAAGGACGAAGGATGTACCAACAACTCCGCCGTGGACAGGTTTTCCACCATTTCCCGCGTGATCAAGCAACGGGTAGCTTCTTTTCGGGATGGCAAGTCGTACATGATGTCCAGCATCAGTCGCTCCACAATGCTGCGCAGAGCGCGGGCCCCCGTTTTCCGGCGGTGGGCTTCCTGGGCGATCGCCTTCACCGCATCGGGATGAAACTCCAACTGCACGTTGTCCATCCGTAGGAGCTTTTGGTACTGCTTGATCAAAGCGCTGCGGGGCTCCGTCAAAATCGCCGCCAACGCCCGTTCGTCCAACGGCTCCACCACCGGATGCTTTTCGGGATAGATCACCGCCGCCCTGCTGTTGGCCTGGCAATCCGCGCGCACCTGGCTGGGCGGCACGAGGCAGCCG
>DMPD01000115.1 GCA_003456125.1 Cyanobacteria bacterium UBA8156
TGCCGTTTACCGATTTCCTTGGGTGTTCCCATTTTCCCGTCATGACTAAAACGAACAAACCGGCCAAGTTAAACCGTCCCCAGGCTCCGGAGCCGCCGCCCCCCAAACTCGAATTGGTGCGGGTCCGAAGCCCGGAAGAAGTGCGCGCCGCAGCGGTGGCCCCACCGGTCGAAGCGGGCCCACCACCGAAGGCTGAAGTGGGTGCCCCGCCAAAGGTGAAGGAGGAAAAGCGGTACCTTGAACCCGCCTCCACCTATCAATTGCCGCCTCCTCCCACCCGGCCGCTGCCCATCTCGCCGGTGACCGAATCGTTGCAATACCGGGCGATCGGGTTGGTCTTGGGTCGGTATGTGCCGGAAGCCGGTACCCTCACCAAGGGCAAGATCGTGACGGTGGACGGCAGCGAATTGGATGCCGTGTTGTTGGGGAAGGTGATTTCCCTGATCAAAAAACGCCTGGACCAAGACAAAGATCGCTACTGGGTGGTGTATCCCCGCACCCGCTCCAAAGAAGGAGAGTTGCACGTGCAGATCACCGGGGTCTGGGCCCCCGAAGATTTGAACAAGCCTGAACATCCCGTCGATCCGGGCGTCAACGATGGTTATTTCTCCATTCGGGGGGAAGTGGTGAACCAGTCCACCGAAGCCGGGTTTGTCACGGTCAAAATCAAGCGGGGAGTGGCCAAACGCATTTCGGACAAACCCCGTCGCCGAGAAGAACGCCCCATCGAACCGGAACCCAAAGCCGAAGCCTTTAAGCCCGAAAAGCCCATGAAGCGGCTGCAAAAGGGCGATCGCCACGGGAAGTTCAAGCTGCGGTTGGTGGGGGTGTTGCCCGGCAATCCGGTCGGCTCGTTTTGGGAGGTCACGGCCGAACGGCAGGGCAATGTGTTGAAAGTGCTCGACGGTCAATTCATCGCCACCGTCCCCGCCAAGTATCGGAGCAAAGGCAAAGACGGCCGGTTTTCGGCCCGCCCCCAAAGAGGCGATCGCCCCCGGCCCCGGTTGCACAGCGAGGACAGCAGCGCCGAGCGTCCCCGGCCGCCCAAACCCAAGCCCAAGCCCATCCAGCCCTAGGCTCTGCCATGCCTACCCCCATCGGCCGGGTATTTGCTACCGAAAGCAAACCCACGACCCCGGACACCTTCTACTTTTGGACAGAGCCGGATTCGCCGGTGGGGATTGGCACGATTGTCAGTGTGCAGGTGCCCCAGCCCCCCAAACGGAATTTGAGTGGGGCTCCCAGCACGCAGTGGGACATTTACGGGATTGTGGTGGAAGCCCAGGGCTACACCGATTTGGCTTCGGCGTTGTACGACTACATCGGCAGCGATCGCGATCCGGTGCAGGCGGAGGATGCCCCCACCCTCCGGCCGGAAATTCGGGTGTTTAAGGCCGCGGTGTTGCGAATGGAACCGGAGGAGCCGTTGCAGCCCATTCCGATTGGGCCGGTGTGTTTGGCGGACGATCGGGCCGTGTTGCTCTCGTTGCGAATGGATGAATACGTGGCCAAGGGCCGCGGCATTCCGGTGGGGGTTTATGTCAAGGGGGGAATTTATTCCCCGGTGTATTTGGATGCCGACTTTTTGTTGGGGCCCGAAGCTGCCCACCTCAACATTACCGGTGTTTCGGGATTAGCCACCAAAACCTCCCTGGTGGAATTTCTCTTGAAAAGCGTTTTTGCCCATTATTGCCCGGACGATCCGGCGCGGGGGGTGGCCGGTGTGTTTTTCAACGTCAAGGGGCCAGATTTGTTGTATTTGGATTTGCCGCCGGCGCCGGGCAGCGAACTCAGTCCCGAAGAGTTGGCAATTTACGAAAAACTGGGTATTCCCGCCGAACCCTTTGCCGACGTCACCTACTATGCTCCGTACAAAGCGGACGGCATCAACCTCAATACCCTGCGTACCCATTCCGACCTATTGGCCAACGTCAAGCCGTTGCGGTGGGGATTGCAGGAAATTTTTGAGTACACGGCGGTGTTGCTCAACCAAGACGATGTGGATGCCAAAGCCGAAGCCTTGCTTTCGCTGATTGCCGAAAAAGTCATTCGCAAAAACGATCTCCGATACAACGAGGGGATCAACGTCACCAATTTTCAACGCTTGGCAGAATGGTTTGAGCGGGTGATTGAGGCGATGGAAGCCGACAACAAAAAAGAATGGAACAGCCATCACATTGCCACCATCTACAAAGTAAAAAACCGGTTGCTGAACATCACCGATCGCTGCAAAGGTTTGGTGAGCAACGATGACAGCGTCAGCGATTTGCCCTGGGGAGATTTCCGGAAGAACCACATTTACGTGATTGATGTGGCCAATGTGGAGCCGACCGCTCAAGATTTGATCTTTACGCGGGTGGTGGCCAAAATCCAGGAAGCCCTGGAGAAAAACACCCTGGGGGTAGAGCGTGTGGTGATTTTTGTCGATGAATTGAACAAATATGCCGGCACGGACACCGGCGACACCTACTTGCGCAAAAAACTGTTGGACATTTCCGAGCGGGGGCGGTATTTGGGGGAAGTATTGTTTTCGGCCCAACAATTTCGATCGCAGGTGCACAAACGGATTGTGGGAAACTGCGGCACGGCGCTGTATGGGCGGATGGATATGGACGAGTTGGCCACGCCGGGTTACAGCAACCTCTCGCCGGCCGTCAAAACCAAGTTGGCGACCCTGCCCAAGGGGGAGTTGATGGTGCGCCATCCCCATTTTTCCCAGCCGGTGTTTGTCAAGTTTCCGCGGCCCCCGGTGATGCGCGGCCAGGACGGCCGGGCGTTGTACCCACCCCAACCGGAAATGCCCTTCGAGGCGGCGATCGCCCAGCGGCTGCGCGTCATCGATCCCACGGTCTCGGCGGTGCAAATCAAGGGGGCGATCGCGGGTTTTCCCCAGGAAAATGTCTTGGCCATGGTGCACAAGTTGGAACAAAATCCGCCCAACAACTTGGTAGGGGCTTTGCACAGCGGGTTGCGGGGGGTTCGGCAGCGGGAAGACATGCCCCCCTGGGTGACGGTGGCCCCGGTGTACCGGCCGGAGGAGGACGACGATCCCTACGGGTGATGCCTGGGCATCGGCAACGGGACGTCTATCCACGGTCAACGTTCGGTTTTCCGACTACCGGGCGGCGTTAAAATGGGGCCAACCTTCACGACATGCGTCGCCCATGATTCCCACCGTTATCGAGCAATCCGGCCGCGGCGAGCGGGCCTTCGACATTTTTTCCCGGCTGTTGCGGGAGCGGATCGTGTTTTTGGGGCAACAAGTGGACGATGCCTTGGCCAACACCATTGTGGCCCAACTGTTGTTTCTGGAAGCCGAAGACCCCGAAAAGGATATTTACCTCTACGTCAACTCGCCAGGGGGGGCGGTGACCGCCGGTATGGCCATCTACGACACGATGCAACACGTGCGCCCGGACATTTCCACCATCTGCGTGGGGTTGGCGGCCAGCATGGGGGCTTTTCTGTTGGCGGGGGGGGCGGCCGGGAAACGGATGGCTTTGCCCCACGCTCGGATTATGATCCACCAGCCGTTGGGGGGGGCCCAAGGTCAGGCCACCGATATTGAAATCCAAGCCAAGGAAATCCTGTACCATAAAAGCCGCCTCAACGAGTTGTTGGCCCACCACACCAAACAGCCCATGGAGCGCCTGGAACGGGATACGGAACGGGATTTCTTCATGTCGGCGGCCGAAGCCAAAGACTACGGCATCGTGGATGAAGTGGTGGTGCGTCGCCCGGTGTTGGAGGCGGCTTAGTTTCTGTTGTTGTTTGTCCCGTTCTTTGCGACTTAAACCATGCGCGACGATCGCCCCGCTCCCGAAGAAGCCTACAAAAGTACGGTGAACCTGCCCCAGACGGACTTTCCGATGCGGGCCAATGCGGTGGAGCGGGAGCCACAAATTCAGGAATTTTGGCGCGATCGCCGGGTTTATGAGCATTTAGCGCAGGAAAATCCAGGGCCCGTGTTTGTGTTGCACGATGGCCCCCCCTACGCCAACGGTCAGTTGCATGTGGGCCATGCCCTCAACAAAATCCTGAAGGACATCATCAATCGCTACCGACTGTTGCGGGGCGATCGGGCTCGGTATGTGTTGGGGTGGGATTGCCACGGGTTGCCCATTGAACTGAAGGTATTGCAAACCCTTGCCCGGGAAGAGCGGGAGCAATTGACCCCCTTGGCGTTGCGCCAAAAAGCCCAGTCCTTTGCCTTGGCTACCATTGCCGAGCAAGCGGCAGGATTTCAGCGGTGGGGGGTCTGGGGCGACTACGAAAATCCTTACTACACCCTGAAGCCGGAATACGAGGCAGCTCAGATTGGGGTGTTTGGGGAAATGGCCCTCAAGGGGTTTATCTATCGGGGTCTGAAGCCGGTGTATTGGTCCCCCAGTTCCCAAACGGCTTTGGCGGAAGCAGAATTGGAATACCCGGAAGGTCACGTTTCCCCCAGCATCTACGTGGCGTTTCCGGTGGTGACCCTCGGCGAGGGGGCCCAAGCCCTATTGGGTGCCTCCGAAAATCTGTATGCGGCGATCTGGACGACCACACCCTGGACGATTCCGGCCAATTTGGGGATTACGGCCAACCCGGATTTGACCTACACCGTGATCCAAGCGGGCGATCGCCGCTACCTGGTGGCAACCGATTTGGCGGCGGCCCTGCAAAGCCGGATGGGAGAAGGTACGGTTGGCGGCCCGACATTTTCGGGCAAGGTGTTGGCGGGAACGGTGTGTCGGCATCCTTTGGCGGGGGTAGACCCAAAATTTGATCGCCTCAGTCCGATCGTGTTTGGCGATTACGTGACGGCGGAATCGGGGACGGGCTTGGTGCATACGGCCCCCGCCCACGGCCAAGACGACTTTGCCACGGGACGCAAATACGATTTGGGGTTGATTTCGCCGGTGGACGATCGCGGGGTGTTTACGGTGGAGGCGGGGCCCTTTGCCGGCTTGGCGGTGCTGAAGGAAGGCAATACGGCGGTGACGGCGGCCCTGCAAGCCCAAGGGTTGTTGTTGGCCCAGGCGGATTACGCGCACAAATATCCCTACGATTGGCGTACCAAGAAACCGGTGATTGTGCGGGCGACGGAGCAGTGGTTTGCTTCGGTGGCGGGGTTTCGGGAGGCGGCCCTGGCGGCGATCGCCCAGGTGCATTGGATTCCGGCGACGGGGGCCAACCGGATTGGCGCCATGGTACGGGAGCGATCGGATTGGTGCATTTCCCGGCAGCGGAGTTGGGGGGTTCCCATCCCCGCCTTTTACGATGAGGAAACCGGGGAAGCGTTGCTGACGGCGGAGACCCTGGCCCATGTGCAGGAAATTTTCCGGGTTCAGGGTTCCGATGCCTGGTGGCAATGGTCGGTGGCGGAATTGTTGCCGGAGCCCTACCGAAGCAACGGTCGCACCTACCGCAAGGGTACCGACACGATGGATGTGTGGTTCGATTCGGGTTCGTCGTGGGCGGCGGTGTGTGCGGCCCGGGGTTTGAACTATCCGGCGGATTTGTACCTGGAAGGCTCCGATCAGCACCGGGGATGGTTCCAATCTTCTTTGTTGACTTCGGTGGCTACCAACGGCCATGCTCCGTACAAGTCGGTGTTGACCCATGGTTTTGTGCTGGACGAAAAGGGGCAGAAAATGAGCAAGTCCCTGGGCAACGTGGTCGATCCGATGGTGCTGGTGAACGGCGGCAAGGACAAGAAGCAGGAGCCAGCCTACGGAGCAGACGTGTTGCGGTTGTGGGTGGCCAGCGTGGACTACAGCGCCGATGTGCCCCTGGGCAAAACCATCGTCACCCAAATTGCCGATGGGGCGCGCAAGATTCGCAATACCGTGCGGTTTTTGCTGGGGAACCTGTTTGATTTCGATCCCGCTCAAGATGCGATCGCCTGGGGTGGTTTGCCGGAGTTGGATCGCTATGCCCTCCATCGGTTGGCGGAGGTTTCCCAATTGGTGACCAAGGCCTACGACGGCTATCAATTTTTCCGGTTTTACCAAGAGGTGCAACAGTTTTGCACGGTGGATTTGTCCAATTTTTACCTGGATATGGCCAAAGACCGGCTGTACATCAGCGCGCCGAACTCCCACCGGCGGCGGGCTTGCCAAACGGTGTTGCACCAGTGTTTGGAGTTTCTGGTGCGGGCGATCGCCCCCGTGCTGTGCCACAACGCTGAGGATATTTGGCAGTACCTCCCCTACCCCAAGCCCCAGGATTCGGTGTTTGCGGCCGGTTGGTTTGTGGCCCCTAGCCAATGGCATCAGCCGGAACTGGCGGCAAAGTGGCAAGCCCTACAACGGGTACGGGATGATGTGAACAAAGCGTTGGAGTTGGCCCGCAACGCCCGGGCGATCGGGGCTCCCCTCGAAGCCAAGGTGGTGTTGACCTGTAGCGATCCGACCCTCAAGGAACACTTGGTGTCTTTGGGCGATCGCCTGCATTATTTGTTCATCACCTCCCAGGCGGTGGTGGCGGAAACCCTGCCGGAAAGTCCCTACCAAACGGTTGGGGAAGGCATCCAGGTGGCGGTGGTGACGGCCGAAGGCACCAAATGCGTGCGCTGTTGGCACTATTCACCGAAAGTTGGTGACAGTACAGAACATCCCCATCTGTGCGAACGGTGTACAGCGGCGATCGCCGGATTGGAGTTTGCCTAGTTTTCGCTAACTAAGACACCCCAAGGTATCGCGGCTGGGGCGACGGGTACCGGGCACTTTGCCCCCCACGGTTGCGCACAAATACAAGCGCAGGGGCGGCTCCAGGTTCCGCACGCCGGTAAAATCCGCATCCAAGACGCTGTCGAGGGGGCCAGCGGCAATGCCCTGGAGGTTGGCGTTTTGGAGGTTGGCCGCAGACAGGTCGGTTAAATTCAGGGTGGCAAAACTGAGGTCGGCCCGTTGGAGGTTGGCGTAAATTAGGCGGGCATGGCGCAGGTCGGTGGAGCGGAGGTCGGCATCGGTGAGGATGGAGGCTTCCAGGCGGGCTTGGGTGAGATCGGCACCCGTGAGGAGAGCCCCCCGCAGGTCGGTTTTGAGGAGGTTGGCATCGGTGAGGTCGGCTTGGGAGAAATCGGCTTTTTGCAGGTCGGCCAAACCAAAATCGGTGCGGCGGAGGTCGGCTTGACGGGCTTCACTTTGCTGGAGGTTGGCCCCATAGAATCGAGACTGGGACAGTTGGCTGCGGTTGAAGCGGGTGCCCACCAGGCTGGCCTCGGAAAATTCGCCATTGGCGAAGTTGGCCTCTTGCAAATCGGCTCCGTCGAGAATGGCCCCCCGCAACAGAATGCCGCTGGCCTCGCTCTGGTTGAAGCGGGCCCCCCGCAAATCGCTGCTTTGGAATTGGCTGTTTTGGAGGCGGGCCCCCCGCAAATCAATGCCGGGCAACGCTACGCTGTTGAGGGTCACGCCGCTGAGATCCACCCCCCGAAAATCCCGCCGACCCCGTTGATAGTCTGCCAACAAGGCTTCCCGCGTCATGGGTACCAACGGCACCACGGCGGGTATCGGTGGTGGTGGCAAGGGTTGCGATCGCCCGATCGCCTGGGCCAGGTGCGTCACCCCGCCCAAACCCACCAAGGAGGCGGCGGCCAACGTCACGGGCGGCAACCATACCGGTGGCTGTGCTTGCACCGCCCGCAACCGTTCCCAGGCTTGACCCCACCAGGGACGGCGATTGCCGCCGCACCACCCCAACAGGCGATCGCGATGGGTTTGGACTTCCGGTTGGAGGCAGTGGGCAATTTTTTGCCAGAGGGGGGATTGGGCGGGGTTTTCAAAATCGATCCGGCGAAACAGCAGGTTGTTGCCGTCTTCGTGGAATTCCGCCCACAGTTCCGGCTGCACCAGCAGCAGTTGTACCGTCAACAACAACACTTCAAAGGAAAAGTCATCCAGCGAGGCATCAAAATCCTGTAGGGTGCGGTGGGGAGGTTGGTAGTTGGGGTGCCCCGCTTCCAACGCCCGTTTGCCGCTGAGGGCGGGTACCCACGAGCCGTCGTAATCTACCAACTGAATCCGGCCATCCGCCAGCACCAGGATATTGCCGTGTTGCAGGTCGCCGTGGGCAAAACCAATCTCCCGCAACTCCTGTTGCATGCTCAGCAGCCGTCGGTACAGGTTTTGCAAAAGGGAGCGATCGCCCCGGTGTTGGGCTAGGTAGCGATCCAGCTCCAGACCGTCCACCCACTCCATTTTGAGGATGGGGTACCACACCCCCTTCACCAAAATTCCCCGCTCCAAGTACTGAAAATTGACGGTGCAGGTGGGGTGATGCTTCATCAGGTGGGCCCCAATGGCCAAGTACCGCTCCCGGGTGTCGGGGGCCGGCGGCCGGGTAAAACACCGTACCGCCCAATTCACTTCCCGGTGCACCAGTTCGTAGACGGTGGCAAAGTTGCCCGACCACATCAAAATGCGGTTGTGCCGCCCCCGCCGCGGCTGCGATCGCCGCAACACCTCATCGGCAAAGCAAATTTGCGGATGCTGCAGGGCTTCCGTAAAGTCAATGTTGAGGGGCCATGCCAATTCGTTCATGGTGGGAAGACTAGAGGAACCAGCCGTAACTGTGCAAGCCTTTGCCCAAAAAGTTCACACCGAGGTAGCACACCCAAATGGTGGCCAAGCCCGCTACCGCTACCATCGCCGGTTTGCGGCCCTGCCAGCCTTTGGTGAGGCGCAAGTGCAAATAGGCGGCAAACACCAGCCAGACGATCGCCGACCAGGTTTCTTTGGGGTCCCAACTCCAGTAGGTGCCCCAAGCCTCGTTGGCCCAGACCGCCCCGGCCACAATGCCCACCGTCAACAACAAAAAGCCCAAGCCAATGGTGCGGTAGCTGAGGTTGTCCAAGGTGTCGGCGACGGTCAGGGGACGCAGGGTCATGGTGAGGGTGGAAGCCGGTAAGGTCGCCAGGGCGATCGCCCCGTTGCCGGTGGCGGGGGCATTCGGTAGCGGTTGGGGGTGGGGCGGAGTCTTGGCTTGGCCGTTGAGGGTGCCCAAAGAGTTGCCCTGGAGGGGGACGGG
>DMPD01000371.1 GCA_003456125.1 Cyanobacteria bacterium UBA8156
GATATTTTTCAAACAACACGCTGTGCGGGTGCCGAAACAATTCGATCGCCGCCAGGTGTCCCCGCCCGCCGTATTTGTTGGGCAACCATTCCCCCGTCGGCCGCAAATAGTCCAGGTACAACATCGAAGCCACCGCGTCTACCCGAATGCCATCGATGTGGAATTTCTCAAACCAAAACAGCACATTGGCAATCAAGAAATTCTTGACCTCGTGGCGGCTGTAGTTAAACACCAGGGTGCCCCACTGTTTGTGTTCGCCGATGCGGGGATCGGCATACTCGTAGAGGTGCGTCCCGTCAAAAAAGGCCAGACCGTGGCCGTCCCGCGGAAAATGCCCCGGCACCCAGTCGATGATCACCCCCAATCCCGCCTGGTGGCAACGATCCACAAAATACATAAAGTCTTCGGGGGTGCCGTAGCGGGAGGTGACCGCATAAAAACCCACCACTTGGTAGCCCCAGGAACCGTCGTAGGGGTGTTCCGCCACCGGCAGCAATTCCAGGTGGGTAAAGCCCAACTCTTTGACGTAGGGGATGAGTTTATCCGCCAGTTCCCGGTAGGTCAAAAAGCGGGCCCCCGGCTTCAGATCGGCCGCCGCCACCGCCGGATAGCCATCGGCGGGGGGATTGTCCATCCCATCGTGGAGCCAAGACCCCAAATGCACTTCGTAGACCGAGATGGGCTGGGTCAGGGGATTGGTGGCCGCCCGTTGGGCCAGCCAGTCTTGGTCTTGCCACGTGTAGTTCCTGAGATCGGCCACAATCGAAGCGGTTTTGGGGCGGATTTCCTGCTGGAACCCATAGGGATCGGTCTTTTCGTAAATATGACCGCTGTGGTTTTTGATTTCGTATTTGTAGTGCAGGCCGGCACTGGCCCCCGGTACAAAAATTTCCCAGATCCCCGGTGGCCCTTTCCGCATTTGATGGATGCGGCCGTCCCATCCATTCCAATCCGACAGCACCGAGACGTTGCGGGCATTCGGGGCCCACACCGCAAAATACACCCCCGCTACCCCCTCCACGGTGATGGGATGCGCCCCCAGTTTTTCGTAAATTTGATAGTGGGTGCCCTCCCCAAACAGGTGACGATCGAACTCCGTCAGGGGCAGTTCCGGAAAGCCATAGGGGTCGTGAATTACGCGATCGCTGCCCCGTCCTCCCGTCAGTTGCAGTTCGTAGGCAAACGGTACCGGCCGGGGAACTTCCGCTTCAAAGACGTGGGGATGACCCACCGGCTGGGCCAGATAGGTTTCGCCGTCTACCAACACCGCCACGGCGTCGGCATCGGGTCGATACACCCGCACGATCGCCCGGTTGCCGCTCTGCTCCGGGTGGGGATGCAACCCCAACACCGTGTAGGGGTTTTCCAGGGCATTCGCCAACAGCAAATCCAGGTGGGCGGCAGCAAGGGTCATGGCGATCGCGCAGTCGAGGTCTTCCCCAATGTACCCGACTTTGGCCCCGCTCCCCTTTCCCGTCTAATTCCAAGCCGGATGGCGAAACACGGTTTCGAGGGTTTTGTTGCCGCGAATTTGGTTGAACAGGGGCAAATGGCCTTTGGGTGCTTCCAGACTCCAGGTAAACCCATCGGGATATCGGGTAAAACTCCCGTCCCGTTTCCAACCAATTTGCAACCAAAGCTTTTCCCAGTTTTGACCGGCGGCCAGCCACAGTTTCCGTTGCACCGAGATGCCGAATTTGCCGGCGGAATACACCTGCCACAGCCGATCCAAGTGCTGCCACTGACTGGTTTCAATCCGGTTCACGTCCGTAAAATACAGCCAGCCCCGGGTCGCGGCCCCTTCCCCGGCTGCAGCACACAGGGTTTTCATGGTCAGGCGATCGGCTTCCAAAAACTTTTCCTGCTGTAAAGCCTGCTCCAACGGGCTGGGTTCCCCCCCAAACAAGCTGGGCCACGGGCGATCGCGCACCAACAGTTGGCAAGCCCGACCATCGGCCCACCCCGGAAAGTCCGCGGCCGTTTGGCGTTGCGCCAAAAATTCCTGCAGCAGGGGTGCGGTTCCCGGCAACTCCCCTAAACGGCTCACGGCTTGGAGACGGGTACTGTCGCGCTCGGCCCGGAGTTGGTCGGCAAATTGATCTCGTAGTTCGGCAAGAACTTCCGGCGATGCGGTCACAAGCGGTTGTCTGAAGTCCAAGCAATCAGTTTATCAGGTTGCTGGAACAGGGTGCCCGGTTAGGCTAAAGGGCCGCACTTCGGTAATGTGCACCCGCACCAGTTGCCCCAACTGGGTAGCCCGATCCCCTGGGAAAAAGGTCAGACGGTTGCCCCGGGTGCGTCCCATCACCTGTTGCGGGTTTTTCGGGTTGACCCCTTCCACCAACACTTCTTCGATCCGCCCGGCAAACCGTTGGGCCCGCTCGGCAGCTTTCTGTTGTACCAGCCGATTCAAACGTTGCAGCCGATCCTGTTTGACCTCTTCGGACACCTGATTGGCCCAGAGGGCCGCTGGGGTGTGGGGTCGCGGCGAATAGGCCGCCGTGTTCACGTTGTCGAAAGCCAGATCGTCCACCAGTTGTAGGGTGCGTTCAAATTGGGCTTCGGTCTCCCCCGGAAACCCCACGATCGCATCGGCGGTGAGGGTGGCATCGGGCATCTGGGCGCGAATGCTTTCGACAATACGGCGGTACTTTTGATGGGTATAACCCCGGGCCATCGCCTTCAGGATGTCGTTGTCTCCCGACTGGAAGGGAATATGAAAGTATTCGCAAACGTTGGGCAGTTCGGCGCAGGCGGCAATGAGCCGGGGGCTAAAATAACGGGGATGGCTGGTGGCGAACCGGATGCGGGCCAAGCCGGGCACATCGCTGACGTAACGCAACAAATCGGTAAAGGTGAGTTTGCCCCCCACCCCCCCA
>DMPD01000278.1 GCA_003456125.1 Cyanobacteria bacterium UBA8156
GGGCGATCGCCGTGCAAGCCCTGACCGGTCTGCCCCCCCATCTCCTCCCCACCGATACCCTGACCGGTGCCCCCCGCTGGCGCGATCGCGTGACCGTGAATCCCGAACTGGCTGCAATCCTCGATCGGTTGTTGCACCCCGATTGGCGGCACCGGTTCCGCTCGGCCCCGGAGGTGCTCCAGACCCTAGCCGGCAAAACCCCGCCGCCAGAACTTCCCCGCCGCCGCTGGCTGCCGGTTGTGGTATCGGTTGGCACCATCGGCATGGTGGTGGGGGTCTATGCCGGTCTGCCCTTTGGCAACGAGAATCCTTCTTCCGAAATGCCGCCGCCAGTCCTTTCGGATCCCCCACCCTCCGAAACCCTGATCTGCCGGGTGACCACCGCCGTGGTGCGCGATCCCGATCCCCCCCTCAACGTGCGGGCGGGCCCCGCGGTCACCGAACCCATTGTAGGCACCCTGGCCAACGGTACCCTGTTGTTCGTGGGCGATCGCCAGGATGGTTGGTTGCAAATCACCGCTCCTTTGCAGGGTTGGGTGGCCGGCAACCGCGTGGCAAAAAGCTGCAACGAAAAAGAACAACGCCTGACCCTGAGTGCCACTCCCCTCCCCCTGCGCGATCGCTTTCTGGGGCCGGGAGTCCACCGCTATCGGTTTGCAATCACTGCCCCGCAGGTGTTGCACCTGGTCAACCGGGGGGACGATCTGGAAGTTTTCGTCTATGGGCCCACCGGCTCTCTGTTGGGGCAATCCCAGCGTTTACCACCCCAAAGTCAGCGCTCCATTACCTTGCAGGTTCCTGGCCCCCACACCCTGGAACTCAATTCCCACTTCCGGGGCTACGCCTACGATTTTACCGCGCGCCTGCAGCCCGTCTCCCCGAACCAATGACCCGCCAAAATTTGGCTCCCACACCACAGCCTTTCCCCCTCTCGAGGGATTTGTTAAGATGGCTAGACCATACTCGAAGCGCACTGAAGAGGGCTGGGGAAAAACCCTGAAGCCCCTACCCCCAAGCAACCAATTACTGCAAGAGGTACACAATCCCAAACAGCACCACCCAAACCACATCGACAAAGTGCCAATAGATGGAAGCGGCAAAGATGCCGAAGTGTTTGCCCCCCAAAAAGGCCCCCGGTTGCCGCGATCGCAGCAAAACCCCGGCAATAATCGCCAACCCGATCGCCACGTGCAACCCGTGGAATCCGGTCAACACGTAAAACCCACTGGCAAACAAACTGGTGGTCAGACCAAAAGCCAGGTGTTGGTATTCGTAGACCTGACCCGCTAGAAACACCGCCCCCATCGCAAACGTCAGCAAGAGCCATTTCTGGGTGGCCCGAATGTCGTCCCGGGCGATCGCCCCATCGGCTTGGTGAATCACAAAACTGCTGCTAATCAGAATGAGGGTATTGAGGGTCGGCAGCAGCAACTCCAGTTCCGAGCCCTCCGGTGGCCAGTCCAGCGTGCCCGCCCGACTCATCAAATAACAGGCAAAAAAGCCCCCGAACAACATCCCTTCCGAAACCAAAAACGTGATCAAACCAAAGGGACGCAAATCGGGATGCGCTGCGTGGTGTCCGACCACTACCGCCTGTTCGTTCTCCGCCGCCACAGTCATGGCAATCCTCCTAATTGTTGTTTTCCGATAGGTTCCGAACCTTTTGATCTCTCTTAACCCCCCTCTCCCAACTCTGGGAGAGGGGCTGGGGGTGAGGGCAGTCTGCCCCTCCCCGGGTGGGCAAAGTACCGGTTAGACTCCCCCTTTCGGAAAAGGGCAGGCACCTCTGTGAAATACCTTGGTCACCTCTGTTGCCCCACGCCAGCAGCAAATCAATGAGGAGACTGGGCCAGGTGGGCCGGCGCGATCGCAAACCCCTCTTGGTCATCGTAGGTGTAGCCGCGACCGTAGTCGTAGGGTTCGGCCACCATAACCGGTTCCCCGGGCCAGTTTTCAATCGGCGGCGGCGAGACCGTTGTCCATTCCAGGGTCAAAGCGTGCCAAGGATTGCCGATCGCCTTTTCTCCCCAAAACCAACTGCGCACCGCATTCACCAAAAACGGCAAGGTCGAAGTCGCCAAAATGAATGCCCCCACCGTCGCCACCACATTCAGCGGCGCAAATTGGGGATCGTACTGGGCTACCCGCCGCGGCATCCCCTGCAACCCCAAAATGTGCATCGGGAAGAAACAGAGGTTAAAGCCCAAAAAGGTCAAGGCAAAATGCACTTTGCCCCAAGTTTCGTTCAAATGCCGCCCCGTCATTTTCGGGAACCAGTGGTAAACCGCGGCAAAAATGCCAAACACACTGCCCCCAAACAATACGTAGTGGAAGTGCCCCACCACATAGTAGGTGTCGTGCACGTGCAAATCAAACGGCACCGAACCCAGGGTGACTCCGGTCAACCCACCGAACAAAAACATCGAAATAAAGCCCATGGCAAACAGCATGGCGCTGGTAAATCGGATTTTGCCCCCCCAGAGGGTCGCCACCCAACTAAACACCTTGATCCCGGTCGGTACCGCCACCAACAACGTCGCCACCGTAAAGAAAATGCGCAACCAGTCCGGCGTACCGCTGGTAAACATGTGGTGGGCCCACACAAACAACCCCAACACACAAATGAAAATGCTGGAATAGGCGATCGCCTTGTAGCCAAAAATCGGCTTGCGGGCATGCACCGGCAGAATCTCGGAAATGGCGCCAAAAATCGGCAGCACCATCACATACACCGCGGGGTGGGAATAAAACCAAAACAAATGTTGGTACACCACCGGGTTGCCGCCCCCCGCCGGATTGAAGAAGGACGTACCCGCCAACAAATCAAAGGCCAACAACACCAACGCACTCGCCAACACCGGCGTGGAAAACAACACCAGAATCGAGGTCGCAACCATCGCCCAGCAAAACAAGGGCATCTTAAAGAACGTCATCCCCGGCATCCGCATCGCGAAAATGGTGACCATGAAATTCACCGCCGCCAAAATCGATGAAGTGCCGATCAACAACAAGCTAAAAATCCATAGGGCTTGCCCCAGCTTGTACTCCGTGAGGATGCTGAGCGGGGGGTACGCCGTCCAACCCGACTCCGACGAGCCGAAAAAGTAGCTAGCAATCAACATAAACCCCGCCGGCACCGTCATCCAAAACGCCAACGCATTCAGCCGGGGGAAGGCCATATCCCGGGCCCCAATCATCAAGGGCACCAGATAGTTGCCGAAGCCCCCCGTCACCGCCGGCACAATGAACAGAAAAATCATCACCGTACCGTGCATGGTGAAGGTCTGGTTGTACACCACCGGCTCCAAAATGTCCGGATCGGGCGTGGCCAACTCCGCCCGCACCAGCGAAGCCATCGCTCCCCCCACGAAATAGAAGAAGAAAGCCGTCACCAGGTATTGCAGACCAATCACCTTGTGATCGATATTGAACGTAAAATACTGCCACCATTTCCAGTAGCCCGTATGTTGTTCGGCGTGCCCCTCACTGTGAGGCATCGCAACTTGCATGGCCATGAACTGCTCCTAAATTTGACCGGTATCTCACGGAAAAATCCGTATTGCCAAGGAATAAGGAAGGAGGTAGTGCCCCTGCGACCCGTTCTTCGAGATGAACTTGTTTACTGGGTTTATGGTTGAATCGCGGCGATCGTCGGCGGTTGTACCTGGGCTTCGGCCTGGGCTGTTTGCAACCAAGTGCCAAATTCGTCGACCGTGTGCACAATCATTTGGGTGCGCATGCCGCCGTGGTAAGACCCACACAACTCGGCACAGACCACCGGATATTCCCCCGGTACCGTCGGCGTAAACTCGAGGTGGGTATCCATTCCCGGCACCGCATCCTGCTTAATGCGCAACTGCGGTACCCAAAACGAGTGAATGACATCGCTGGCGTGAATGTCTAGCCGTACCCGTCGCCCCACCGGCACATGCAACTCCCCGGTGGTTACCTCGGTGCCCGGATAGCTGAAAATCCAAGCGTATTGCATTCCTTGCACCTCCACCCGCAGCGTGTTGGCATCGGGAGCCGTCAAATCTTCGGGCGTGACAGCCGAAGTACCGGGGGCCTCGCTCGCTTGCGCGGTGGCCATGCCCATGTGATGATGGGCAAACGGCGTGGAAGCCGCCGCCTCGTCGTGGTGCATCACGTTGTATACGTCAAAACTGGCGATCGACAACCACAACACGATCGCCACTGGGGCTGCCGTCCAAGCAAATTCCAACAGCACGTTTTCTTTTTCGGCTAAGCCGTCGCCGTTGTCCCCCGGTCGCTGCCGAAACCGCACCATCGATACCAAAAGGGCCCCTTGCACCAAGCAAAACAAGACCCCGGCAATGACGGCCATGCGGCGAAACAACTCATCGGATAGCTCCGCTTCGCCCGAAGCCGCCACCGGAAAAAACGGAGTCTTAAGTCCAAACCACAAACTGAGGGCAACAATCCCCCCAAATCCAGCCACCATGAGGGCCGTGCGCCAAAACTTTTGCACCCATACCTCCCGGCTCTTTGGTAGGTACTCTACCCCCGGTTATGCCCCACCCCCCTGTTGCTTTAGAAACTCTTCAGACCTGCGGTCAAGGCGGTGCCGACATATACCAAAAAAAGTCCTTTGTCAATC
>DMPD01000277.1:0-290 GCA_003456125.1 Cyanobacteria bacterium UBA8156
GCCTTGCACATCGGTGGTTTCCCAGTTGGTGCGCACATCTTTCACCAATTGGTAGGGATGAAAGACATAGTTGCGAATTTGGTTGCCCCAGGCCGCCTCCACAATATCGCCCCGAATGTCGGCAATTTTCTGGGCGTGTTGCTCCCGGGCCAGCACCAACAACCGGGCTTTTAACAATTGCAGGGCTTTTTCTTTGTTCTGCAACTGCGATCGCTCTTGGGTACAGCGGACGGCAATGCCGGTGGGAAGGTGGGTTACCCGCACCGCCGTTTCCACCTTGTTGACGTTTT
>DMPD01000277.1:594-6180 GCA_003456125.1 Cyanobacteria bacterium UBA8156
GTTTCCACCTTGTTGACGTTTTGACCGCCTTTGCCGCCGGAACGGGTGGTGGTGATCTCCAGGTCTTTGGGATCGAGTTCCACCGAAACATCATCGGAGATGAGGGGCATCACATCCACGCCGGCAAAGCTGGTTTGGCGTTTGTCGTTGGCGTTGAAGGGGGAAATCCGCACCAGGCGATGGGTGCCCTTCTCGGCCGCCAGGTAGCCGTAGGCGTAGCGCCCCCGCACAATCAAGGTAGCCGATTTGATGCCGGCTTCTTCCCCCTCCGATAGCTCCGTCAGCTCGACGCGATAGCCCTGGCGCTCGGCGAAGCGGGTGTACATCCGCAGCAGCATTTCCGCCCAGTCTTGGGCATCGGTGCCCCCGGCCCCGGCATAAATCGACAACACCGCATCGCTGGCATCGTAGGGCCCCGCCAACAGTTTTTCCAGTTCCCATTGGGCCAGTTCGGCCTCCAGGCGGGTGAGGGTATCCTGCGCCTCTTGGGCGAGGGCCGGATCGGTATCCAGGGCCAGCAGCTCGGCGATCGCATACAGGTTGTCCACATCCTGCTGCCAGCGCTGCCACCGCTGCAGGTTGGATTTGAGTTCGTCGAGGGTGCGCAGGGTCTGCTGGGCGGCGGCGCCGTCTTGCCAAAAATCCGGTTGGGCCGCCAGTTGTTCCAGGTCGGCGACCTGAGCTTCTAGGGCCGGCCGGTCAAAGACAGTCCTGGGCTTGGCCCAGGCGCTTGGCGATCGCTTCGGCGGCGCGTTGAATATCGTTGGCTTCGAGGAGAACTTCGAGGGTCATGCTTTGCGGATCGGGGTGGAATACAGCAAAATTCGGTGGCCGTACGGCTAAAGGGTATTATAGGGTTTCGAGATAGTGCTGATTCCTATTCGCCGGTTTCTCTTAGTGCAATGGCATCTACCCAAAGCCACCAGCTCCTTATCTCGGATGCCAAAGGCAACCGCAAAGTGTTGCTGGATGGGTTGAAATACACGATTGGTCGCGACGTGACCAACAACATCCAGCTGCATTCGCGGTTTGTATCCCGTCAACATGCGGTGTTGTTGCGGGTACCGGCTTCGGAACCGGGGCGCTACCTCTACCGCATCATCGATGGCGATCTCAGCGGCAAACCCAGTGTCAACGGCGTGATCGTCAATTACCAAAACCGGGTGTCGTCCTACGACCTCTGCCACGGGGACATCCTCACGTTGGCCCCCAATGTCCAACTGACGTATTTGATTGAGCTGGAGCGGGATTAGGGCCAGCCCTCACCCCCGTCCCTGGTTTTCTATTTGGCTGGCCTGCTCAAAATTCGGCGTTGAGGGGCGTACGGGGAAAGGGAATCACGTCGCGGATGTTGTTCATGCCGGTCATAAACTGCACCAGGCGATCGAAGCCCAACCCAAAGCCGGCGTGGGGTACGCTACCGAAGCGGCGCAAATCCAAATACCACCAATACACTTCCGGATCGAGGCCGCAGGCCTGCATCCGGGCAGTGAGCACCTCCAGCCGCTCTTCCCGTTGAGAACCGCCGATGATTTCGCCGATGCCGGGGGCCAAAACATCCATGGCCCGTACGGTTTGCTGCTCCGGCGGACAGCCGTCGTTCAGCCGCATGTAAAACGCTTTGATTTGGGCTGGATAGTCCATCACAATTACCGGCCGCCCGAAGTGCTCCTCTGCCAAAAACCGTTCGTGTTCCGATTGCAGGTCGAGGCCCCAGGCCACCGGATATTGAAACGATCGCCCGCTCTGGGTCAGCAATTCTATGGCTTCGGTGTAGGTAATGCGGGCAAAGGGTTCCTGGATAATTTGCTCGGCGTTGCGCAACACATTGGGGTCAATTCGGTTCTGGAAAAAGGCCATGTCCTCCGGGCAGGTTTGGAGCACCTGGGCAAAAACGTGTTTGAGGAAGGCTTCGGCCAAATCCGCATCCCCCCCCAAATCGCAAAAGGCCATTTCCGGCTCCACCATCCAAAATTCGGCCAGGTGACGGGCGGTGTTGGAGTTTTCCGCCCGGAAGGTGGGGCCAAAGGTGTAGACGTTGCTCAGGGCCAACGCCAAGGCTTCGGCTTCCAGTTGGCCGCTCACCGTCAGAAAGGCCGGCTTGCCGAAAAAGTCCTGGGTGTAATCGGGGGTTTTGCCCAAATCGAGGGTGGTGACGGCAAACATTTCGCCGGCCCCTTCGCAATCGCTGGTGCTGATGATGGGGGTATGCACCCACAAAAAGCCCCGTTCCTGGAAAAATTGGTGGATAGCCTGGGCGCAGGCGTTCCGCACCCGCAACACCGCGCCAAAGGTGTTGGTGCGGGCCCGCAGGTGGGCGATGGTGCGCAAAAACTCGAAAGAGTGCCGTTTTTTCTGGAGGGGGTAGGTCTCGGCCGGGGCAGGGCCCACCACGGTTACCGATTGGGCTTGGACTTCAACCGTTTGCTCTTGGCCTTGGGAAGCCACCAACACCCCGGCGATCGCCACGGCGGTACCGACGGTCAATTGGGGCAACTGGGCATCAAATTCCGGCCGGGCCAGCACGGTTTGAATGCCGGTCAGGCTACTACCGTCGTTGAGGTCGAGAAAAGCATGGGTTTTGCCCTCCCGCTTGCTGCGCACCCAGCCGGATAACTGCACCGTGGCCCCGACCTGCCCTTGTTGCAGTACCTGGGCAATCCGCTGTCCTGTGTTCACTGCCATTGTTGCTCCGTAAATCGATAAAGGGGTTGCAGGGGCACCGCCCCCGTCCCTGGTTCTGACCAATGCTGACGTTTCCGTGAGGTAACTGGCAGCTGGCGCCAATATCAGGCCAACCAAGAAACATTGGGGGTGACGTCCGGGTTGGCCGCGTAGGGGAACCACCGGGCGATCGCCTCCGCCGAGCCGTACCACAGACCGGCGCGGGGGGCATGGTGTACCCCTGGCAACACCACGTTGCAGGCTTGGGCCAGGTGGGCGCTCACGATCGGCGAAATGCCATCCCCCCAGGTGTGCCGCTCGCCGGCGGTCATCTCGTAGCTGTTGGCCGCAATCCAGACCGCGAGGGACTGGGGTTGGCGATCGCCAAACACACTCTTACCGGCAATGCAGACGTACTGCACTTCGTCATAGAAAGCCCCGGGATAGGTCTCGTTGACAAAATCCAGGTTGCGCCGGGTCCAGCGTTCCCGACTGGTGTGGGGCGTGCCCAACGATACCAAGGTGGTTGCCCGCTCGCGGCCGTGCCAAGCCCGGCCGCAATAGGGGCGATCGCCCAAATAAATCCGCGAAATCCAACCCCCGGCTGAATGGGCCAACAACCGCACCTGTGGGGCTCCCGTATCTTGCAGTACCCGCTCCACCGTCGCCGCCAAAGCCTCAAGGATGGGGGTCACCGGTCGTCCCCCCAACGTCGGCAACCAATCCCACCACCGCAACGGCACCACGGTGGCGATCTCGTGGCGATCGGCCAAAGCCTGCTGCAAGCCAACATATTCACGGGCATCGGCCAAATAGCCCGGCACAATCACCCAAGGTTCCATTAAGACCCAAATCGGTAGTGTTTGCGCACCGTCGCATGGATTTGCCAGCGACAGCTCAACCCGGCCGGAAACGTGACCAAATCCCCGGCTCCAAACCGCACCGTTTCCCCCTGGGCGGTCGTGACCGCCACATCCCCCGCCAGCAGATAACAGGTTTCGGTGTCGTCGTAGTGCCAATCAAAAGCCGACACTTCCTTCGACCAGATGGGCCAATCGCATATCCCCAACTCCTGCAACTTCGCCGGCTGCAGCTGACGAACGACGGTGATGGCAGCACTCCCTTGGGCCAAACCTTCTAACATGGGCTGCTCCCAAAAACGTACAAAACTGAGCTTCAGTCTAAACGAAGGTCAGGGACGGCGCAGCGGATCGACCGCAACTTTGCCGATATGTACCCCAAGCCCTTGACGGGCCTTGGTATGATTTTGGCAAGCGTCAAAGCAAACTTGGGGCAAAATTTGAAATTTTTGCCCATACTTTTCCCAGCCCAAAGTCTGAAGGAAGAACCATGGCTAGCAATCATAGCTACCAACCCAGGTCCCTATGGCTGCGAAGTAGCTGGAAACCGGTTCCTTGGGTGTCCCGATTTTTGGGGGGTTGTTCCTCCAGAAATGCTCCCCCAGGGTGCCCTTTAGAATGGTAATAGAATGGTAATGCTGCCAGGGCTGAATGTGGACGCTGCTCCAGGTTTATTCCCTTGATTTTGTGTTTGACTTTGCTTTTGACGTTGTTCCCTTGACGTTGTTCAGAGGTGTGCCGATGTCTTCTGAGTTTGCCAAATCCCAGCCGAACGCGCAACCTGGAGCCCCGGCCGAGCACCCTGAGTCAATTGATTGGATGATGCTTTCGGGGACGCCCCCCGCGCCAAACCGAGAAGTTCCCCCGCCCAAACCGGAACCCAATGCGGCTGCCAAAAAACAAGCCGAGGCAGAGTCCGAACCCGTCTCTGCTCCTGCCGAAGATATCAGCTGGTTTTTGCTGAATGAAGTACCCAAGCCCACCGCCGGGAAGCCCACGGTGATGCAGACCCCATCGGCGGCGCCGATCGCGCTGCCAGGGCCAGAGGGGGCGGCGCTGGAGTTACCCGACGTGGATTTGGCGGTTTTGGAGAATTTTGACCTGGATTTTGCTAGCACGCCCCAGGATTTTGGTCTGGATTTGCCGGAAATTCTTGACACCGAAGGGCTGCTAGATTTGCCAGACATTGGGCTATCCACCCCAGAAAACCCTTTGGGTGGAGCAGAACCCCATCTGGAATCGATGTCGGCGTGGGAAGAGGCGATCGCCCCGGTCGAAGAGGTGGCCCTCACCGGGGACGAGCCCGATCTGGAATTGGTATCGTCATGGGAAGAGGCGATCGCCCCGGTCGAAGAGGCAACCTCCACCTGGGTGGAACCGGAAGTGGAACCGGTGGCGGCGTGGGAAGAGGCGATCGCCCTGGTCGAAGAGGCAACCTCCACCTGGGTGGAACCGGAAGTGGAACCGGTGGCGGCGTGGGAAGAGGCGATCGCCCCGGTCGAAGGGGCAACCTCCACCTGGGTGGAACCGGAAGTAGAACCGGTGGCGACGTGGGAAGAGGCGATCGCCCTGGTCGAAGGGGCAACCTCCACCTGGGTGGAACCGGAAGTGGAACCGGTGGCGGCGTGGGAAGAGGCGATCGAGGAAGCTGTTCCGGCAACGAGGAATTGGGAAAGCGTCGCCGGACTCGAAGAGATTGTCGACGAAGACGAGGACTACACCTTCGACGAAGCGGCTTTGACCGCCGGGGAAGAAACGGTATTTGGGGTAGGGTCAATCCCAGTGGCCAACGAGATTGATCCCTTTGCCGAAGTGGTATCCGGTGCGGTAGTCTCTCCCGCGTTTGGTCTGACAGAGACCGATTGGACGGTTGGGGCCGCAGTGGAAACCGAAGACCCGTTTGCGGGAGCGATGGGGAATGCCGCAGAGCCGGAAGACCCGTTCGCGGGGATGGGGGGCAATGCTACCGATATGCCTACTGAGTTTTTTGCTGCTGTCTACCCGGAAGAAGCACCAGCTGGCCACGAAGAAGAGTTGGGTGCGGGCGTTCCCTTCCCGGATG
>DMPD01000276.1 GCA_003456125.1 Cyanobacteria bacterium UBA8156
CACCAATAGGGTAGGCGATCGCCATCACCTTTTGGGGCATACTGGGGGTACAGCAAGGATAGAAACGAGTTGTCAATGACCGGGATGAAAACACGGCAACGGTCGCGGGTATCGAGCCTGCAGGTGTTGGGATGGTTTGGGCTGTGGGTATTCGGCTCGCTGTTCCTGTTTGTGATGGCCGAAGAGGTCTATGCTTGGGGGCTCTCCTATGTGGGATAGTACCGTAGCCAGTGCCGTGACGGCGTGGGCCCATTATTTGAGCTACGCGGCCATGGCGGCCGCTTTGACCATCGAGCACTTGACTCTCAAACCGGAGCCGACGCTCAAGGAAGGGTGGCGGTTGGTGATAGCCGATAGCATCTACGGTGTGGCGGCGATTACGGTACTGGCCACGGGGGTATTGCGGCTGTTGTACTTCGCCAAGGGTTCCGAGTACTACATGCACCAGCCGTTGTTTTGGGTCAAGGTCAGTCTGTATGGAGTGGTGGGCGTACTTTCCATTTACCCGACGATCTCGTTTTTGAGTTGGATTGGCGGGCTGCGAGCTGACAAAGCCCCGGCCCTGGCAGCGGGTCGGGCCAAGCTGTTGCAGTGGCTGGTACGGGGGGAGCTGTTGGGGATGGCGTTGATTCCGCTAATGGCTTCGTTGATGGCGCGCGGCGTGGGCAGCGACTGGTTCGCTTCTTAGCTCATACGCCAATACGTCAACCAATCCCCAGAGAAATACCCCTAGAAATACCTAATTTTGGGGGAGCGGTAGATGCTTAGTTTAACTGGGGGATAGGAGTTGGCGATAGACGGTGACCAACCGGTCGGCGATCGCCCCCCACTGGTAGGTTTGTTGCACCAGCATTTGGCCGTTTTGACCCAGGCTCTGCCGTTGATGGGGATCGGCCAACAGGGTTTCCAGGGCAACCCGCCAAGCTTCCACCGTCGGCGGTATTACCAAACCGGCTCCGGCCCGTTCAATTTCGGGAGCAATTTGGACGCCGGGGGTCACCAATACCGGCAAACCGGCGGCCATGGCTTCGGCCACCGCCAGACCAAAGTTTTCCGATTGAGATGGCAGAGCAAACACATCGCTGCCCCGCAGCACCTCGGTTTTCGCTTCCCCCTGCACAAATCCCAGGAATTTGACCCGATCGCCCAATCCCCGGTTTTGGCTCAGGGACACCAAACGCTTCAGGTAGGCGGGGTCGCCGGTGCCGGCCATTAGCGCAACCCAAGGGCGATCCAGCCCAGCCAGGGCCTGCAACAAAATTTCCGGCTGCTTTTTGGGGTGCAGCCGGGACAGGAACAACACGATGGGGGTGTCGATGGGAAGGCCCCAGCGTTGCCGGAGGGTGTGGCAGGCATCTGGAGCCGCTGGAATCGGGTCTACCCCCAAAGGGATGGTCAACACGGGGCGATCGCCGGCCCAACCCTTCACCCATTGGGCTTCTGGCTCGGAAGTGCAATGAAACACCGCGCTGCGCAAATTGGCGGCATCCACGGTGCGCAGGTACAGGTGCTTGTACCACCTGCCTTTGGCTAGGGAGGGCCCCGACAGGTGATCCAACGTCCGCCAGAGGTAGGGAATGCGATGCCGCCGGGCGATCGCCGCGGCCACGGTCGAGCTGTGGGCAAAACAGCCGTGCAGATGCACGAGGTCGTATCGGGGGATGTTTTCCTGCAACCAGGTGGCCAAAGCCGGGGCGAAGGCGTATTGGCGCAGCGTCCACCGGGATACGGGGAACGAAAACACCGGGATCGGCAAGGCGGGCGGAGCCTCGGTGGTGGCAATTTCGGCCTCAAGGCCCCGATTGCGCAACGCTTGCACCAGGGCGATCGCGGCGGTGGTGGGGCCCCCGGCTTCCGGGGCCAGGGCAGGAACGACGTGTAGGCAACGCATATTTAAGAGGGACGGGATACCAGGTTCTCGAATTTGGTGAGGCGGGGTTCAAACAGCAATTTCACCGTACCCACCGGGCCGTTGCGGTGTTTGGCCACGATCGCCTCCGCAATGCCGCGATCGGGGGTTTCCGGATTGTAGTACTCATCGCGGTAGAGGTTGATCACCAAATCGGCATCCTGTTCAATGCTGCCGGATTCCCGCAAATCGGACAACATGGGGCGTTTGTTGGTGCGGGCTTCCACCCCCCGGCTCAACTGCGACAACGCGATCACCGGTACCGCCAGCTCGCGAGATAGCCCCTTGAGGGCCCGGGTAATCCGCGACAACTCTTGGACTCGATTATCGGAACCCGAGCCCTCCATCAACTGCAAATAATCAATCAACACCAACCCCATGCCCCCCCGTTCCGACTGCAACCGCCGGCATTTCGAGCGCAATTCGTTCACCGAGGGGTTGGGGGAATCGTCGATGTAGATGGGCAACTCCGACAAAATCCCGATCGCGTTGGCTACGGCCCCCCATTCGTCGTCCCCCAGTTGCCCCGATCGCAACCGGCTGCTGTCGATGCCCAAGTCGCTGGGACGGGTTTTGGTTTGGCTGGCCAACAACCGGTACACCAGTTGCTCCTTCGACATTTCCAGGCTAAAAATCGCCACCGGCAACCGGTGCAAGTCCGCCATCCGCCGGGCAATCTCCAGCCCAAACGCCGTTTTGCCCATGGAAGGCCGCCCCGCCACAATGATCAAATCCGAGCGTTGGAAGCCTTGGGTCATGGCATCCAAATCGTAAAACCCCGTGGCCAACCCCGGCAACGCGCCGCCGGTTTCCCCCATGGCATTGAAACGGTTCTCCAGCTCGAAAAACGTCTGGGTGAGGATGTCGCCAGCCGGTGTCAGCCCGGTGCTGGCTCGGGCTTGCGTGACGGCAAAAATTTTCTGCTCCGCCAAATCCAACGCCTTGGGCAGCTCCAAGCCGGTATCGAAGCCGATTTCCATGGCCTCCCGCCCCGCTTCCACCAACCGCCGCCGGGTGTACTTGTCGGCAATCAGTTGGGCGTAGTAGTCGATGTTGACCGCCGATACCGTGCGATCGCACAATTCCACCAACTTGCTTTGCCCGCCCACTTTATCCAAAAATTCGCGATCGGCCAACCACGTAGCTACGCTCATCAAATCCGTCGGCCGGGACTGGCTGTGCAACGCCAAACAAGCCCGGAAAACCTCTTGATGGGCTACGGCGTAAAACATTTCCGGGCCGAGAATATCCAGGATGCGA
>DMPD01000223.1 GCA_003456125.1 Cyanobacteria bacterium UBA8156
TGTGTGCGTTGCGCCCGAGTGGCCTCACTGGGCCAACCGATCCGGCGGTGAAGATTACGGCGGCTACCAACTAGCGATCGCCCGCCATCAATGGCAAAGATCGCCCCAGGGATTGCGATGAGGTGGGGGCCCCGCCGAACACCGCTTTCCCGGGGTTCCCGACCAACCCGCCGACCCCCTTACCGGCGACGGTATACGGCCCCTAAAGGAAGTGGTATATTCCCTCCATCTGGGGGGAATACTGGCAACAAGTCTGGGGTGGTTTGCGTTCAAGCACAAGACCAGCACAAGGATAGAAACCGAGGATAGAAGCCGTGTCCAAACATCCACAAAAAAATGAACATTGGCTGTTGTGGCGATGGTTGCTGGCGGTGAAGCCCCTTGCGACCAATCGTGCCCCAGACGCTGGCTTTTCCTTGGTGGAGTCGTTGTTGGCGGTGGTGGTCACTGGCATTATTTTTGTGGCCCTGGCCACGGCGGCGGCCATCTCGGTGGGGGTACGGGTGCAAGCCCGGCGGATTGATTTGGCCAACCAAGCGGCCCGCAGCTACATCGATGGGGTGCGCAGCGGCATTATCGATACCGCCGATTTCCCGCCGGCTTTGCGGTTTACCCTGACGACCACGGGTGGATTTTCGGGCGTGGCTCCGATTACCGCTGCTCAGCTCAACGATTCGGATTGGTTCAACCCAACTCCACCGCCGGGTACAGGGGCGGTGCGCGGGATTCGGGTGGATACCAACGGCAATGGTTTTAGCTTCAACGACCCAAACGATCTGATCCTGCAACCCATGCGCTCTTCCTTTGTGGTGGCCCCTGGCTCTCCTGCAACCCTAGAGGCTGCAACCTTTCCGAAGTCGCCTACGGAACTGATCAACGCACGGCGAGCGTTGGAACGGCAAGGGTTTGCCTTGGCGGTGCGGGTATACCGGGCGGATGCGTTTGGGGGACCGGGGGGCCCGATTCTGACAACAGCGAATACGGCGGGGACGGTTTTGCGAAACAACGATCCGCCCTGCAATCGCTTTACGAACTTTACAAGTACCGGAAACATTTCATTTCAAGGGGCACTACCCGACAGGCGGTGTCCTTTGGTCACCCATTCGTCGCAGGTGTTTTTGAGCACCGGCAACTTCCGAGACTTGCAGCAAAACTTAAACCAGCAGAATTAGGGAGATGCTAGCTGTGAAACCGTTGAAAATGCTGTGGCGACTCTGGCGGAAGCCTGCTGCTCCGAGCAGTCTTGGTAAAAGCACGGCGGGGTTTACCCTGATTGAACTGTTGGTGGCGTTGCTGATCGGTTCGCTGATCATCAGTTCGCTGTTGTTTGTGTTGGTGCGGTTCTTGGATGCCTCGCGCCGGGAAGAAGCGAAGGTGGCCACCCAAGAAGAATTGCAGGCAGCACTCAACTTCATTGCCGACGATTTGCAGGAAGCGGTGTACATCTACAACGCCGACGGGATCGAGCGGGACTCGACACAAAACCCGCCTGGTATTCGCGATCAGTTGCCCCACGTGACCAACCCATCCTCTGAGGTTTGCCCAGGTCCTACGGGGTCTCCGGCAGATCGGCGTTGTACGCCCGTTTTGGTGTTTTGGAAGCGCCAAGTATACGATGCCAACGAAGAGATTAGTGACAGCGATTCTCGGTATGGCGGATGCGTGGAATATGTGAGTCCCAGTGCTTGCGACGACGATCCCGATCCAAACCGCTTCCGGGCTCGTGGTACCGATAAATTCACCTATTCCTTGGTGGCTTACTACATTTCCCGTGGGCAAACCGCAACCGTACCTGCTCGCACAGCACGTCTTTTGCGTTGGGAGTTAAAGGGAGGAATTCCTTGGTCATGTGCCGTTGACCCTTCGCCGACGGCGTTCACCAATGCGACCGACTGCCCGATTGCTCCAGGCCAGCGTGTGGATCGCAACGGCAACAACGTGACCGTTGCGGCGCTGACCACACCGATTCAATCGGTAGTCTATGCGGATTTACGGGATTCGGCAATTTATACGGTGCGTCCCGATCAGGGTTTTGTATCACCTACGTCCACCATTGCCGCAACATTTGGCACCTTGGGACAACGGATGAATCAATGGCGGCGCTTTACTGCCAGCTACAACTTGAGCACCAACCCCTATCGCGTGCTGATTGATTATTTTGACGATACGGCGTACAACCCGGTACACGATAACGGTACGGCTCCTACCCTTAGCCTGATCAGTGTCACCGCAGGAGATGATGTGTTTGATACCGGTGTCCAGCCAAATGTGGCGGCGGTAGCCAACAATGTTGGGGGAGCTGAGCAAACCAACTTGGATTGCAACGATCCGGATCGAGGCATCGGCAACAACGATCCCAACCTTGGGACGGCGTTGCAGGCAGAATTTGCCCAGCGCGTGCCCTCCACGTTCGACCCAACCCAAGTTCGCTCCACTATTGCAGGGGATAGGGTAAATCCTTCGGGCCTCAGTAGTTTTTATGTGTGTGTGAATTCTAGACGCAATGCGGTACGTGTGTACCTGCGTGGCAATGCTTGGGCGCGCGTTGTGGGTGGCGATCCAGACTCACGCCTGCCCAGGGCAAATCAAGAAAGCTTTTTCATCACGCAAAACGTACGGGCTTTTGGCCGGGGGGTACTCAATGTTGAGTAGTTTGTTTGTCCGTAAACTAATGCTCCATTTCGCGGGACGCACCCGGGAAAAGCATTCACAAGGCTTCACCATTTTAGAAGTCTTGGTGGTGGTGGTTATCATTGGCGTTCTGGCAGCAGTAGCCGTACCGGGTTGGTTGACATTTTCTCGCAACCAGCGGCTCAATGCAGCTCAGATTGAAGTTTTCAATGCCATCAAAGAAGCGCAAAGCCAAGCCAAGCGAATCCAAACCCGTTATCAAGTGAGCTTCTCCGAGAATCCTTCAACCGGTGCGGTGCGGATTGCTGTACACCGGCAGAATCCAGAAGGCGCTCTGATCAACTGGAATACACTGATCTGGGAGCGGGAGTTGTCTCGCGATATTCGGATGAAAGGGGTTTCCACGGATTATCCGGCCACAGGGAATCCACCACCAGTAATCAGCGATGCTGGCAATGTCCCTCCCTATCTGGTGCGGGGCTGGCGTTTTGATGAGAAAGCCCAGTTTCGGAGTGTTCTAAATACCATTGTTGTACTCCGTACCGAGCCCCGTACGGCTGAGCGTCGATGTATTTTAATTGGGTCAGTTTTGGGTGGGATTGAAGTGATCTCTACCGATATTTCGGTTCCTGCCCCTCAAAATCGTAATTGCGAAGATTAAAGTCAACTAGACTCTCCTTCTATAGAAAACAGCAAGATTGGCTTTGAAGGGAAGAGCAGTACACAGAATGTGGAAAGTTCTGGCGTATGTCCAAGGCAAAGAAGGCGCTATTGTCGTTGTTTATCCTCTGGGTGTTGTGGGTGCAAATTGCCCCCAACCTTGAGATACCGCTGACCTACCTGCCCTTGCAAGAAGGCGTGACGGTTTACAACCAGGTAGCCGCAACGGTGAACCGGGGGTTGTGGTTGGGACATCGGGCGGCGTGGCTGGCGGGCTTGACGGGGAAATGGCGGATGTTTGCGCCGGTGGATCGCTTCAATTGGCGGATGGAATTTGTGGGGATAGATGCTGCGGGTGCCGAAACCGTATTGCGGCCGGCATACCCCAAACGCACTTTTTGGGAGCGCAACCTGTTTGATTTCCGCAACCAAAAGCTGGAGCTGAACATTTACAGCAACGAGCCGTTGCGGCGGGAGTTTGCGCGATCTTTCTGCCGGACTGATACCCAAAAGGTGCGGGTGGATTTGCTGAGCCGCAACATCTTGTCACCGACGGAGGCACGAGCTAAGGGGCAATACCTGAGCGACGAGCTGCGGGTAAATGGGCTGATGGGAGAGTTTCCATGTTCGTGAGGACGATCGCCCAAGGGCAACGGCTGTGGGCGTGGGGAACACAGCGCTGGGATCGGTTTTGGTTTGCGGAGGCGGGTACCCATTCCCTGGGGGCCATGCGCATCGCCCTGGGATTGTTTGTGTTGCAAATGCTGGTGTGCAGCATCCCCAACTGGCAAAAGTTTTACGGCCCCGATGGCTATTTGCCCCTGACCGCTTACATCGAGTCTATGAACGGGTTTGCCGATGCGGCGATCGCTTCGGTCTTGGCATGGTCGGCCGATCCGCTCTGGCCCTGGGTGGTGTTTGGGGTGGGGGTGGTCAGTGCGATCGTCTTTACGGTGGGCATCCAAACTCGGGTGGCTACGGTGGTGTTGTTTGCGGTGTGGGCTTCGCTGTTGCACCGCAGTTTGACCCTGGTCAACGGTCAGGATCAAATTGTGAAATTGCTGTTGTTTTTCGGCTGTTTTGCACCGCTGGGCCGCAGCTACTCTTGGGATGGCTGGTGGGCGAAAAAGCACAAGCAACCTTGGCCGGAAGTGGCTCCGGTGTGGCCCACGCGCCTGATGCAGGTTTCGATCGCCTTTGTGTACTTGTTTTCGGCCCCGGCGAAGTGGAACGATGACATCATGTGGCGCAACGGCTTGGCGATCTACTACGTCACCCTGTCCGATCGCTGGTTTCGCTTCCCGGATGTCACGCTGTTTCAGAACATCCCGTTCAGCATATTTTCGACCTACAGCGCCCTGGCTACGGAAATGGGTTTTCCGTTGTTGGTGTGGTTCAAGCCTCTGCGGCCGTGGGTGCTGATGGCGATCGCGAGCCTGCATTTCGGCATCTGCATTTTGCTGAGCGAGTCGGTATGGCACTTCAACATGGCGATGCTGGTTTCTTTTCTCGCGTTTGTCGATCCGCCGGTGATGCGCCGATTTGGGCGGCGGTTCTCGGTCGAGGGCCGGCGACGGTTGCGCTGGGTACTGCGTCGCTACCGCCAACAACAGGGCCCCCGCTTGCAAGGCTGGATTTACCTGCGCGCGCTGCGGGCCCACGCGCTATCTTGGGGGCAATACCTTGTCCAACCCCGTACCATGGCCCGCTTCGATCTGTATCGGTTTGCCCATCCGGCCCTGCGCCATCGGCTCTGTGAATTGGCGATCGCCGTGGGCAAGCAGCCGGCCCCTCCCCGCACTTTGGCGCGATCGCTCCGAGAATTTTGGCCACGGTGGACGGATTTCCACCAAATGTTGGTGTTGCCCCTCTATGCCGAAACCGCCGGGGATAGCCAAGCCCAAGAATTGGTGCAAACCGGACGGGAATTGGGCGATCGCTTTGCCCGAATCGAACATTGGCGCACGGAATACCCAGCGTGGTTGGTGGAGGCCCTGGCCTATCTCCAAGCCCTGGAAACCTTGCAACGGGAACACCTGTGGCCCGGGGTCAGCGATGGCGCTTTGGCGGCGGCCCGGGCGACAGCG
>DMPD01000334.1:0-424 GCA_003456125.1 Cyanobacteria bacterium UBA8156
TCTCAGGGATGGGGGCGGGGAGCTTTGGGTGACGGCAGGGCCGGGGGCTTGGTATTCGGGGACGGTACCGGCAGTGGTAGCGGGTGCGGTGCCGGCGGCGTGGTACCACCGGCATGGGGGGTGGGGATACCTCAAGTGATGGATCGATGGGCAGTTTGCGCGGGACTAGCCCCCAGGAGAACGGCCCCAGAGCGGTAAGATGAAGAGAATCTTGCCATTTGCGCACCTATGGCGGCTCCCTACATCTCCAACGATTTGAACACGGGGCGGTTGCTCCAGCGCAGCCTATTGCCGCGGGAATTGCCGACCCATCCCGGGCTGGACATTGCCGCCGATGTTTGGACAGCCGTCGATCTGGGGGGAGACTACTATCAGTTTTTGCAACAGCCGGGGTTGCTGGCGGTGGCGATCGCCGATTCTTCGG
>DMPD01000334.1:732-6720 GCA_003456125.1 Cyanobacteria bacterium UBA8156
TGGCGATCGCCGATTCTTCGGGGAAGTCGGTGGCGGGGGCGATCCATGCCGCGTTGTTCAAGGGGCAATTGGATGCCTATGCCCAGACCGGCCGGTTGCAAAACCCCGTGGTGGTGTTGAACACCCTCAACCAGTTGTTGTGCGACAGCCACGCCGAAGATGCCGTGGCGTTGTGTTACGGGGTGTTGGATTTGGAAACCTACGAACTCAGCCTTGGCAATGCGGGCATCCCGGGGCCGTTTTTGTACCGGGCGGCAACGGGCATCTGCGAAGAAATCGTGAACCCTAGCATGGCTTTGGGTCGATTTCCCGGCGCGCCTTTCCGGGCCCTGAAGCGATCGCTGGAGGTGGGGGATGTCGTATTGTTTTGCAGCGACGGTCTGTGTGAAGCCCGTAGCCCCGACGGGCGCGACTTTGGCGACAAAGAAGAAGACGGCACTTCCCCCCTCGAAAAGACCTTGCAGCGGCTGGCTTCCCGCAGCGCCCAGGAAATTTGCCAAGAACTGAAAAAAGCGATCGACGACTTCAGCGGGCGGGATATTCCCGAAGACGATGTGTCGTTGGCGGTGTTTAAGCTCAACCTCAAGGTCCCCGTCAGCCAGGCGGTGGACTGTCCCTACCAAGAAGCCCTCCAGGCCTGGTCGCGATCGGAAGAACAAGACACCTCGGCATTGTTGCGGGGGAAGCGCTTGAAGGAGGCCTTGGCCTGGCGCAGCACCCGGGAAGTGGGTCGGATGCACAAAGAGTTTCTGGAAGCCAGCCAGCGGGTTGATGAAAAAGAGCGGTTGCAAGCCAAGCTGTTGGAAGAAGCCCAGCAACGGGCGGCGGCGGCGGAGCGGCTCGAAAAGCTCAACCAGGAATTGCAACGTAGCCTCGAAGCCGAACGGTATCACCGGTTGCAAGCGGAAATCGGCGAACTCAACGAGCGGATTGTGGCCCTCACCATTTCGGCGGAAGCCCTCTACAACTCCAACAACCATCTGGAGGCTCTGATTGCCGCGACGGTGGCCGGTACCCAACTCAAGCGCTTGGCGACCCAATTCGATCGGGGCATTACCCTGCTCAAACCCAACACCTACATGCGAGCGGCGAGTGCCCTAGAGCAGGTGGTCTACGGCATTCACGAATACAACCGACTGGAAGGTCACGGTTTTTGGGTGAACCGGGTGCGCTGCAGTCCCGACGGGCAATGGATTGCCACCGCCAGCAGCGATCGCACCATCAAAATCTGGTCGGTGCAGGGCACCCTGTTGCAAACCCTACACGGGCACACCAATTGGGTCACGAGCTTGGCGTTTGCGCCCAACGGCAAACTGTTGGCTTCCAGCAGCCGGGACAACACCATCAAATTGTGGCGGTGGGACGACGAGGCGGGGATGTTTGCCGAGCGGCCGGTGCAGATTGTCAAGGGGCACGAAGGGCCGGTACTGGATGTGTGTTTTGCCCCCAACGGCGAGCTGCTGGCCTCGGCGAGCGAGGATATGACCGTGCGGCTGTGGAAGCTCAACGGAGCCAACGTCAAGATTCTGCGGGGTCACGAGCGGTGGGTGCAATGTGTAGCGTTTCATCCCAGCGGCAAATTGTTGGCTTCGGGCAGCGCCGATCGCACGGTGGTGTTGTGGAGCGTCAACGGCACGGTGGTGCGCACCCTGAAGGGCCACGATAGTTTTATCGAGAGTGTCGCCTTCGATCCCCAAGGTCAATCGTTGGTCACCTGTGGGCGCGATCGCTCGATTCGGCTGTGGACTACGGAGGGCGTACCGGTGCGCTCGATTTTGGGGCATCAAAACCGAGTCTGGGAAGTGTGTTTCAGTCCCGACGGCAGTTTGATTGCCTCCGCGAGCTTGGATCGAACCATCAAAATCTGGGATACAGCGGGGAACCTGTTGCAGACGATGGTGGGCCATGGGGATGCGGCCCTCAGTGTCAGTTTTAGCCCCGACGGTCAAAACGTGGTGTCGGGGAGCCGAGATGCCACGGCCAAATTATGGAATGTGGTGGGCAATCCCCTGCGCAAGTTTGTGGGTCACGAAGAGGAGATTACCTGCGCGGCCTTGAGTCCGGCGGGGGATGCCATTGTCACCGGCAGCAAAGACAAACGGATTCATTTTTGGAATGCGGCGGGGCAGATGGTGGCGACGTTGCCGGGGCACACCGATCGCATCCACCGGTTGTGTTTCAGTCCCGATGGTCAAACCCTGGTGTCTGCCGGCGGGGATACGGCCATTTTCATGTGGCGAGTGGCGGATGGCAGCGCGATCCAGACCCTGACCAGCCACCGGGGAGAAGTATACGGTGTGACCTACCGTTCCGATGGGCAGGTGTTTGCCTCCTGCAGTGCCGATGGTTCGGTGCGGGTGTGGCGCGCAGACGGGACTTGGTTGCAGACCCTCAACGGCCACAGCGGCGAGGTATTCGACATTGCCTTCAGTCCCGACGGGACGATGTTGGCTTCGGTCGGCAAAGACAAAGTGGTTTGTTTGTGGAGTTGGGACGGCAAGTTGTTGACCAGCTTTGAAGCCCATAGCGCCGAGATTTTTGCCGTGTGTTTTAGCCCCAACAGCCAAATGTTTGCGACGGCGGGCATGGATCAAAGTGTACGAATTTGGAAAACCGACGGTACCCACGTCAAGACCCTCAACGGTCACAGTGCCGAGGTGCGCACGATCGCCTTTACGCCGGACGGCAAAAACCTGGTGTCGGGGGGGGACGATTCGGTGGTGCAGTTGTGGGGGTTGGATGGCACCCTCTTGCGCAGTTTTAGTGTCCACACCGGGCCCGTGCGATCTTTGCAATTTAGCCCCAACGGCAAATCCCTGTTGTCGGCCAGTGGCGATCGCTCCTTTGTGCTCTGGAACCTAGACATGGAAAACCTGTTGGTGCGGAGCTGTCGCTGGTTGCAGTCCTTTTTGCGCACCAACCAAAACGTTTCGGAAGAGGATCGGCGCAACTGTTTGGCGGGGTGTGGCTGGCTCTCCAAAAACCTGCAACAAAAAGCCGCCGCCGCCCGCCAGCGCCGGGCCCAATCGCCGCAGTCTGCCCCCGAAGACGACGCTACCCAAATTCAAATCATGGTGACCGACGACGACGGGGACTCCACCCAAATTCAAATGCGTTCTTAGGAGCATGGCTATGAAGACGGTACTCTGCGCTCCCCCTCTCCCGCCTTGGGGGAGGTGCCAGGGGTGGGGGTTAAGCCCCGGACAATTGAGAATGTCTTCATCAACCTGTCTACGTATTGGGGAGAAACCGGGACGGCGGTGGTGTCCCTGCGATCCATTTTAGGGGTGACCAAGAGATTCTCTTCCTGTTTCCAAGCTAAGATTAAGGGTTATCCAACCACTGGGGCAGCAAAAATGCGATGGTATTGGGTGTTGGGAGTAGTGGCATGGGCGGGGCCGGCGATCGCCCAGGGAACTGCTGGCGTTGAGTCTCGCATCAGTCGGGGGGAACGGTTGTTGATCGCCGGCGAAGCCAACAACGACAAGCGGCAGGCAGCGGCAGCGATTGGGGCCCGGGAATTTAATCAGGCGGTGACCCGGTTAACGGCTTCGTTACAGCGCAGCGCCGACGATCCCGAAGCCCGCATTTACCTCAACAATGCCCGGATTGGGGCGGGGCGATCGTTTGGGATTGCGGTGAGTGTACCCATCGGCACCAACCTCACCATTGCCCAGGAGATTTTGCGGGGTGTGGCCCAAGCCCAGCAAACCATCAACCAAGGGGGGGGCATCAACGGCGTACCGTTGCGGGTGACCATCGCCAACGACGACAACAACCCCGAGATCGTGCAGCAGGTGGCAGCCGCCTTGGTGCGGGACAACAGCATTTTGGCGGTGGTGGGGCACAATGCCAGCACCGCGTCGTTGGCAGCCGCGCCGGTGTACCAGGGGGGACGATTGCCCATGGTTTCTCCTACGAGCGATTCGTTGCAATTGTCCAATGCCGGCAGTTTTATTTTTCGGACGTTGCCGCCCATCGGCGATCAGGGCCGGGCGCTGGCCGCCCACGCCGTACAGCGGCTGCAGCGGGGGCGGGTGGTGGTCTGTTCAGCTGCTGACGATACATCCGCCGAGTCGTTTCGCCAAGAATTTGAAAAAGCCTTGACTGCCCTGAAGGGTACCGTGGTGCCGGTGCGCTGCGATTTGAGTGCCCAAGGATTTTCCTCCAGTAGCCTGGCGACCCAAGCCAAACAACAGGGGGCCCAGGCCATGGTGTTGGCCCCCAGCGTGAAAACCATTCCCTTGGCAGTGTTGGTGGGGGCCGCCGCCCGGGAGCAACAGTTGGCGGTGCTGGGCTCGTCCACGATGGGCACCCTCCGCCTGAATACCCAAGGCAAGGATATTGAGGGGGCCATCATCAGCGTGCCTTGGCATCCCCGTTCGGCCCCGAATAGCCCGTTTATGCGCACCGCCAATAGCTTTTGGAACGGCAACGTCACTTGGCGCTCGGCCAACGCCCACGATGCGGTGGTGGCCATAGCCGCGGCTTTGCGCACCAATCCTTCCCGCAGCGGCATTCAACAGGCCTTTGCCCGCGATAATTTCCGGGCCGATGGCGTGACCGGGCCCGTGGGTTTTGCCCGATCGGGCGATCGCCGAGGGGCCAACATCGCCTTGGTGCGGGTCGCCGCCAGCCCCAACACGGACACCGGCTACGATTTTATCCCGGTGGCCCGGTGATGCTCCTGCCCCAATATAATGGGGGGCACTTCCAAACCGCGGGTGTATGGCGACGTTTTTGTTAGAGGTCGGCACCGAAGAGCTGCCGGCAAGTTTTGTAGCCGATGCATTGGCCCAGTGGGAAACCAAAATTCCGGCGAGTTTGACAGCTTTGGGTCTCACGGCCACCTTGCGTACCTACGGTACCCCCCGGCGGCTGGCGGTGTGGTTGGCGGATTTGCCCGATCGCCAGCCCGATCGCCAGTTGGAAGTGAAAGGGCCGGCCGTGACGGCGGCTTTTGGCAACGGGGATCCCCAGGGGGAACCCACCAAAGCGGCGATCGGATTTGCCAAAGCCCAGGGGGTGACGGTGGCCGATTTGGTGGTGCGGGATACCGAGAAGGGCCCCTGCGTGTTTGCCCTGCGGCAGGAAGTGGGTCGCCCCACGGCGGAAGTATTGACGGAATTGGCACCGGCCTGGATTTTGGGGCTGGAAGGCAAGCGGTTGATGCGGTGGAGCCACGGCGATTTGAAGTTCCCCCGCCCCATGCGCTGGTTGGTGTGTTTACTCGATGACCAGGTGCTGCCCATTGCCCTGGAAGGCTTGGTGGCGGGGCGGCAGACCTGGGGCCACCGGGTGTTGAGCCAGGGGCCGGTGATCCTCGATCGCCCGGCGGATTATCTGCCCCGGTTGCGGGAGGCAGGGGTGTTGGCGGACGTAACGGAGCGGCGGGAGCGCATTTGCCAACAGATGGCCGGTGTGGCGGAGCTGATGGGGGCCCATGTCGAGGTGTTGCCGAACCTGCTGACGGAGGTGGTGCACCTGGTGGAGTTTCCCACCGCCGTGGTGGGCGAGTTCGACCGGGAGTTTTTGGCTTTGCCGGAACCGGCGATCGTGATGGAGATGGTGGTGCACCAACGGTATTTTCCGGTGTACGACCGGGGTACCCCCCGCACCCTGCTGCCCTATTTCCTGACGGTTTCCAACGGCGACCCAGCGAAATCGAAGCAGATTGCCCAGGGCAACGGCCGGGTGATTCGGGCCCGCCTCGCGGATGGCAAGTTTTTCTACGATGCCGATCGCGCCATTCCCCTGGCGGATTTTGGCCCCCAGTTGCGCAAAGTAACCTTTCAAGAACAGTTGGGCTCCATCGCCGACAAGGTGGAGCGGATGCAGGCGATCGCCGCGGCCCTGCCGACCTGTGCCGGCTTGAGTCTCAACGCCGAGACCCAAGCTCAGTTGCAGCGAGCCATTGCCCTGTGCAAAGCGGATTTGGTGACCCAATTGGTCGGCGAATTTCCCGAATTGCAGGGCGTGATGGGCGGC
>DMPD01000363.1:0-247 GCA_003456125.1 Cyanobacteria bacterium UBA8156
AAAGCCCCAACCACGGGTTCCCCTACGACTTTTCCCAACAAGTCCTACATTTTTTGACGGATCGGGCGAGCGGTGGTATGTATGGGGCGACAAATGGGCTGGCAGTCATCAGGAGAAGACCATGGCATTGATTTTGGGCACGCAAAACCCCGACTTTTTGCAATTGACCGACGGCGCTGAAGAAGTGCGGGCCCTCGGGGGCAACGATACCGTGTTGGGGATAGGGGGCAACGACACCCTCTACGGC
>DMPD01000363.1:566-7259 GCA_003456125.1 Cyanobacteria bacterium UBA8156
GGCAACGACACCCTCTACGGCAACGAAGGCGGCGACATTCTCTACGGCAATCTGGGGGATGACTTTGTCGGGGGCGGCCAAGGCAATGACTCGCTGTTTGGCGGCCAGGGCAATGACTCGCTGTTTGGCAACAAAGACAACGACACTTTGTTTGGCAACAAGGGGGACGATGCGCTGTTTGGCGGACAAGGCAACGACACCCTCTTTGGCGGTCAGGGCAACGACTCTTTGCTTGGCGACGATGGCAATGATGTCTTGTTGGGAGACTTGGGGAACGACACCCTCACCGGTGGCGCCGGCTTGGACGTATTTGTGGTAAACCGGGAAGGGGGACGTCTCACCACCCTCACCGACTTTAACCCCAACGAAGATTACATTGGTCTGGATGGGGATTTGCAACCGCCGGGCAGCGCCACCAATGCGATCGCCCTGGTGCAGACCGGCACCGACACCACCATCACCTTCAGCGGCATCGCGATCGCCCTAATCCGCAACGTATTGCCCAATCAGATTGCGCCGGGCAACTTCACCAAAAACCTGGTATCGGCCACCGTAGCACCGGAACGGCCGGTCACGGTGGGCAACTTTGTCACCGGCACCGAAGGCAACGATACGGTTGGCGCGACCGCTTCGGCCGGGGTGGTCGGCAATGTCAATGCCAACCCCGAAAACCGGCGCAACACCGCCACCGAATTTGGCGATCGCCTGTTTGGGTTTGGCGGCAACGACGTTTTGGACGGTTTGGCGGGGGACGATAGCTTGTTTGGCGGCCCCGGCAACGACACGCTGCAAGGGGGCAACGGCACCGATCAACTGTTTGGCGAAGAAGGCAACGACTTGCTGTTTGGCGGCCCCGGCAGCGATACCCTGACCGGTGGCCCTGGTTTCGATGCGTTTATCATCGACGATCGGGACGGCCGCACCGCCATCATCACCGATTTCAATTCCGCCGAAGACTTTTTGGCCCTGGACAGCAACCTGCAACCGCCGGGCAGCACCACCGGCGTGCCGGTGGTTTTGGCGCAAGTCAACAACAACGTCACGCTTTCTGCCGGCGGCCGCGTCATTGCCACCCTCAACGGGGTCAGCCTCAACAGCCTGCAAACCAGCAATTTTACGCGGACGTTGGTCAGCCCCACCAACGCCCCTCAGCCCACCCAAATCACCGTGGGCAACAACGTTACGGGTACCGCCGGCAACGACACCGTGGGAGCCACCGCTTCGGCGGGGGTCACCGGCACCGTCAACGCCAACCCCTTGGGCAGCCAAAACATCGCCACCGCCTTCAACGATACCCTCAACGGCGGGGGGGGAGACGACGTGTTGTTGGGCTTAGGCAGCAACGATGTACTGTTGGGCGGTGATGGTAACGATAGTTTGATTGGTGGCCCGGGCAACGACACCATGCAGGGGGGAGCCGGCAACGACACCTTGGTGTGGAACGAAGGGGACGGCAGCGACACCATTGAGGGGGGAGAGGGCACCGATACCCTCGTGGTCAACCTCGGCCCCGACAACCAATCGGTCTTGGTCGCCCCAATCGGGGGACGATTCACGGTCAGCCGCAGCACCGGCACCGCCTTCAGCTTGGATGTTGGTACTGTCGAAGAAGTGGCCATCAACGGCAGCCAAAGCAACGATACCTTGACCGCCGCCAACTTGCCCAGTTCCGTGCGCGTCCTTTTCCGCGGTGGCGCCGGGGATGACGTGTTGGAGGGGGGCAACGGCAACGATCTGCTGGATGGGGGCGAAGGCAACGATACCCTATCGGGTGGTGCGGGCAACGACACCCTGCTTGGCGGCCCCGGCAACGACAGCTTGGTCGGTGGCCCCGGCGACGACAGCCTGGTGGGGGGAGCTGGTAACGATGCCTTCGTCTGGAACGAAGGGAACGGCAGCGATACCATCGCCGGCGGCGAAGGCACCGACACCTTGATGGTGACCGCCAGCGGCAACCTCACCCTTACCCCCAGCGGCGATGGGTTTACCGTCAGCCGCAGCGGTGGCACGGCTTTCACGTTGTCCGTTGTGTCGGTCGAAAATGTAATGGTGGCCGGAGACAGCGGCGACCAGCAAATCAACGGCTCGGGGATGCCCGCCACCGTATCTTTGACGATGGATGGGGGCAGCGGCAACGACACCCTATCGGGCGGTTTGGGGAACGACACCCTGATCGGCGGCAACGGGGATGATGTCTTGATTGGCGGCCCGGGCAACGACTCGTTGGTGGGGGGAGCCGGCAACGACACCTTCATTTGGAATGACGGCGATGGCAGCGACACCCTGGAAGGGAGCGATGGTACCGACACCCTGAGTGTTAACGGCAGCAACCAAGGGGACAACATCACCCTGACCCCCAACGGCAACCGGTTTACCCTCACCCGCAGCAACCTCACCGGTTTTAGCCTGGATGTGGGCAGCGTCGAAAACGTGACGGTCAATGGGGGCGGCGGCGACGACACCTTGAGTGGAACGGGGCTAACTTCTACCCTCAGCATTTTGCTGAATGGCGGCGCCGGCAACGATACCCTGACCGGCGGCGGGGGCAACGACACCTTGACCGGTGGGGAAGGCAACAACGCTTTGACCGGCGGGGCTGGTGCCGACGTGTTTGTAATCTCGACCGCTGGCACTGCCACGATCGCCGATTATGCCGACGGCACCGACAAAATTGGGTTGGTGGGCCTGTCCTTTAGCGGCTTGACCTTTACCGCCAGCGGCAGCAATACCCTGATCCAATCGAGTTCCCAGACGATCGCCACGGTGGTGGGGGTAGCCCCCGGCGTGTTCGACAGCAGCGATTTCGTGGCCATTGGGCTGTAGGGCGCAAAACCACGCTTTAACCCCACCACCGCGTCACGTCTACCCAGGTGCGCTGGTGGTGGGAGAGATGAACGGCATCCATGAGGTGCTGGCTGTAGAGGCCTTCGCGGAGTCCGGGCACCATGGGTGCACCAGCGGCGATCGCCGCCAAAAAGCGCTGCCACAGGATGCGTACCGGGGCGATCCGGCCATCGGCAAACCCATCGGGCAGATCGTAGGCGCTGGGGACGGGCACCATCCGCAATTCCTCGCCGGGGCGGGCCTGCTGTACCGTAAACCCCCGCACATAATCGTTGAGGTTGGGACTGCCCACCATCAGGGTGCCGTTTTCGCCGTAGACCGTCAACCAGTGACCCCGCCCCCGCCAGGTCGCCGCACTCAACCGCAAGCTGGTGGTGAGGTCGCCGGGCCCCTTCAACCACACATTGGCTACATCGTCGCTGTCTACCGGTTGGAGCTGACCGCTGCCATCGGGACGGTGGGGAATCACCGTGCTCAAATCCCCCAAAACTGCGGTGGCGGGCCCCACCAACCAATGCAAATAGTCGAAGGCATGGGAACCCACGGCCCCCAAAACGCCGCCCCCTAAATCTCTTTGGGCATACCAGTTCCACGGTCGTTGGCGATCGGCCCGCCCCTGTACCAGCCAATCTACGGTAACGTACCGCAGTTGTCCCAACATCCCTGAGGTCAACAATTCCGCAAAGGAGCGCCAGGCCGGCACCAGCCGAAACTCAAAATTCACCGCCACCGGACACCGCTGGGCGATCGCCAATTCCTGCAATTGCCGGGCTTGTTGGGTGTTGAGGGTGATGGGTTTTTCCAACAACACGGGCTTGCCGGCGGTGAGGGCCCCCTGGGCTTGGGGAAAGTGCAAAAACGGGGGGGTGGTCACGGCCACAATGTCCACCGCTGAATACAGCTCAGCCCAGTCTTCGCCCCAAAAGGCGTGGGGAATGCCCGCTTCTTGGGCGATCGCCTGGGTGCGATCGCGATCGCGCCCCCACAGGGCCGTGACGGCGACCCCCGGCAACGACTGTAGGGCCGGCAGATGCACCGCCCGCCCAAAGCCGGTTCCCAAAATTCCTACCCGCATGGCTTGCTTCCCCGATTCGGGGTTAGTTTAGCGCAGAAACCGACGGGCTATAGGCTTGGGCGATCGCCTGGGCGCAGCGGCGACCGCTGAGGGTGGCCCCCTCCATGCTGTCGATGTAGTCCTGCTGGGTGTAAGACCCGGCCAAAAAGAAATTGGCGATCGGGGTGCGTTGGTCGGGACGGTAGACATCCATACCCGGTGCTTCCCGGTACAACGATTGGGCCAGCTTCACCACGTTCGACCACAACAACTTCAAATTTCGAGACGACGGAAACAACTCGTGCACTTGCGCCAACACCCGCTCCACAATCTGCTCCTGCGCCATGGCAATAAACGGATCGCCGGGGGTCAACACCGCTTGCAAGAGGGAACCTTCCCCCTCTCGGTAGTAATCGGCGGGGCTGCTGAGGGCCAAATCGGCAAAACAGGAAAATTCGGCATCAGCCGTGTACAGCAAATTATCCAGCCCGGTGGCATGTTTTTGGTGTTGATGGGCGGGATTGAGTTCGGTGACCCAGCCATCAAACCGCAATTGCACGGTGGCGACGGGGACGGCGCTGAGTTGGTAAATGCGATCGAATTCGGGATATTGGCGCCAAGCGGCAGGCACCAACCGTTGAATCCCCGGCACATCACAGGCCGCAATGTAGGCATCGGCGGTGATGTTTTTTTCCTGACCGTCTGGCAATAGAGTGAGGGCGGTTACCCGATCGCCTTCGTAGTGAATTTCTTTGACGGGACAACGGGTGTGAATTTTGGTGCCCCGGTCGGTCAAATACTTCACAATCGGTTGATGCAAGTAGGTGTCGGGGGAACCCTTCAACAGGTTGAGTTTAGAGGCTTCGGTTTTGCTGGCAAACATCTGGAAGATGGTCAACATGCACCGGGCGGAGATGTTTTTGGTATCAATGAATCCCAAGGCGTAGGCGATGGGGTCCCACAACCGCCGCAGGCTGCCTTCGGAGCCCCCGTGTCGGCGAAACCAGTCGGCAAAACTTACCCGGTCGAGGGCCCGAATGTCCCCCATGGCCCCGTCGTAGTCAATCAGACCGCGGATGAGTGGGCTGGTGCCCAAGGCGATCGCGTTGCGCAGTTTGTCGCCCCAGGTGAGTTGGGAGGTGGTGAAAAAGGCCTTCAGACCGTTGAAGGGGGCCCCCAACCCAAACCGGAAATCCAATTGCCCCAATTTGCCGCCTTTGTTGACAAAGGTATGGGTGTGTTGTTTGGGCAACAGGTTGTCCAAGGCCCCGACTTTTTGCATCAACGCAAACAGGTTGGCATAGTTGAAAAAGAAGACGTGCAGACCCATTTCGATGTGGTTGCCCTGTTCGTCCTGCCAACTGGCCACTTTGCCCCCGACAAAGGGCCGGGATTCGTACAGTTCTACTTCCCAACCCCGGTCGCAAAGCTCCACCGCTGTGGCCATGCCGGCCAGTCCGGCCCCCACGATCGCCGCTTTCATTCGCTTCTTTAACAAATCGCAACATTGCTATGATAGCGGGCCGGGTAGGATGCGATCGCCGCGTGTAGGGAAACCCATGGGTATTTTGGTGTTGAACAGCGGTTCCAGTTCCCACAAGTGCGCGTTGTTTGGGGACGACCGTCCGCCCCTCTGGCAAGGGTGGATCGATTGGACGATCCGCCCGGGGCAGGCGGTGGTGAAGGTGCAGGGGGAGACCGAAGTTTGGGAGGGCGATCGCGCGACGGTGTTGGCGCGGTTGTTGGCGACGCTGGGCCCAGCGGCGGGGACAATTCAAGCAGTGGGGCACCGGGTGGTGCACGGCGGAGACCTGTATAAGGAGAGTGTGGTGGTGACGGCGGCGGTGCGATCGGCGATCCGGGATTTGATTCCGTTGGCCCCGACCCACAATCCAGCGAATTTGGAGGGCATCGAGTTGTTGGCGACCCTGTGGCCGGGGGTGCCCCAGGTGGCGGTGTTCGATACGGCGTTTCACAGTACGTTGCCGGTGGCGGCGGCGGCCTATCCCATTCCCTATGCCTATTGGGAGGAAGGTTTGCGGCGCTACGGGTTCCACGGCATTAGCCACGGTTATTGCCACCGGCGGGCGGCGGACATTTTGGGCCGGGCTGACCTGCGGGCGGTGACCTGCCATTTGGGCAACGGTTGTTCGTTGGCGGCGGCGGTGGGGGGGGTCTGCCAAGATACCACCATGGGTTTTACACCGCTGGAGGGGTTGATGATGGGGACGCGATCGGGGTCGATCGATCCGGGGCTGGTGTTGCATTGGTGGCGGCAAGGCAAGTCGGTGGCGGAGGTGGATCGTCTGCTCAACCGGGAATCGGGGTTGAAGGGGATTTTTGGCGAGACGGGGGATCTCCGCCAAATTCTGGCGGCCCGGTCCGACGGCGACCCGCGGGCGATCCTGGCGTTCGATATGTTCGTACATCGTCTGCGGGCAGGCATTGCCGCGATGGCGGCGGCCCTCAACGGTCTGGAGGCGGTGGTGTTTGCCGGGGGCATGGGGGAAAATTCGCCGGTGTTGCGGGCGGCGGTCTGCGCCGGCCTCGGTTTCCTGGGGATGGCCCTGGATGCCACCGCCAATGAAAACCGGCCGGTGGATTGCGATATTGCCACCCCGGCGGCCCCCGTCCGTGTCCTGGTGATCCAAACGTCCGAAGAATGGGCGATCGCACAAGAATGCCGGCGCCTCCTCGCCTGATTCTGGCCCTGATTGGGGGCTTCCTCACGGGTCTGGCCGCCTACGGCTACTGGCCCCTGGCCTGGCTCGGCGTGGTGCCCCTCTGGTTTGGGG
>DMPD01000330.1 GCA_003456125.1 Cyanobacteria bacterium UBA8156
GCAACGGGTGGCGATCGCCCGTGCTCTGTTGTTGCGCCCCCAGTTGCTGTTGTGCGACGAACCCGTCAGCATGTTGGACGCAACGATTCAACGGCAGATTTTGGAATTGTTGTTGGCCCTGCAAACCGAATTTCAGCTGACCTATGTTTTCGTGACCCATGACTTGGCGATCGCCCAGGGATTTTGCCAGCGGGTGGCCGTGTTGTACCGGGGGCAAATCGTCGAGAGCGGCCCCACCGCCCAAGTGTTTAACCAGCCCCAGCATCCCTACACCGTCCGTCTGTTGCGCAGTGTGGGGTTGTACGAAGAACCGTAACGGGAACCAGAGCGATTGCCCCCATCTGCGGTAGAACGGGGGGAGCCTTACCGAGAGAACAGCCATGTTGCAACAAATTTTGGTCGCCGTCGATGGTTCCGGGCGATCGCGGGAGATGGCCAACATGTTGATGGCCTTGCCCAGCTTCGAGGGGACGCAAGTTTCGGTCTTGCACGTAATTCCCCTGGCCGCCAGCAGCGAAGGTCTGACCGAGTACCGGTTGGCGGGGGAGCGCATTTTGGAAAAAGAAGCCAACAGCCTGCGGTTGGCGAAGGGGGTCACCCTCACCAAAATGCTGAAGGAAGGGGAACCCAAAGATGTGGTGTGCCAGGTCGCCGCCGAACTGAAACCGGACTTGCTGATTATGGGATCGCGGGGCATGGGTCGCCTGCAGGCGATTTTGGCCAATTCCGTGAGTCAGTATGTCTTTCAGTTGGCTTCCTCGCCCATGTTGTTGGTGAAAGACGACATTTACATCAAAGCCATCCGCCGGGTGATGGTGTCGGTAGACGGCAGTCCCGCCGCCGATTTTGCCCTCGCGTTGACCGCCAAACTGTTGCAGGGCAGCAAGGATACCGAAATCCAATTGTTGCGGGTGGTGAAGCAGGGAGACGAAACCGACACCGCCGAGACCGATTCTATTTTGAACGAAGCCAGCGCCCAGCTCCAGCGGTTGGGAATTGCGGTCAAAAAAGTATTGCGGCGGGGGGAAATCGGCCGGGAGATTTGCCAAGCCGCCGAGGAAAACAACGTGGGTTTGTTGGTGGTGGGTTCCGCCGATCGGCGGCCGTCCATTGCCCGCGGCTTGCCGGACTTGGATCGGTTGCTGGGCTCCTCCCTCTCCGACTTTGTCCGGGTTAATGCGCCTTGTCCCGTGTTGTTGGCCCGCACCGACGAAGGCTAAAGGCGGTTCCCCAACATCGGGACGGGATTGGCAGGGTCTGCTACCATCAAAGCCCACCTTGTGAGGAGAGGCGGCATGTTGGACATGGCCATCGTCGATGCGTTTGCCGATCGCCCGTTTGGCGGCAATCCGGCCGCCGTGGTGTGGCTGACGGAACCTTTGCCCGCAGCGACATATCAGGCGATCGCTGCCGAAATGAACCTCTCGGAGACGGCTTTTGTGCGATCGCAGCCGGACGGCACTTACGAGTTGCGGTGGTTTACCCCCACCCAAGAAGTGGATTTGTGCGGCCATGCCACCCTCGCCACCGCCGGATTTTTGCAGGAGCGGGGGCTGACCCCGCCCTATGTGTTCCAGACCCGCAGCGGTCGCTTAACCGCCATCAGCGTCAACCATCAAATCTGCCTGGATTTGCCGGCGGTGCCGTTGACCCCCTGTGCCGCGGCCACGGCGGCGGCCCTGCACGCCTGGGCGATCGAGCCCCTGGGTATGGCCGGCCCCTACGCTGTGGGATGGGTGCCCGACGAAACCGCCGTGGTGAACTTCCAACCGGACTTGGCGGCGATCGCCGCCCTGGCGCCCGCCCTGGTGATCACCGCCCCTGCCCAAGACCCCGCCACCGATTTTGTATCGCGGTTTTTTGCGCCGGCCATAGGCATCCCCGAAGACCCCGTCACCGGATCCGCCCATTGCAGCTTGGGGCCCTACTGGGGCGATCGCCTCGGCAAAACCACCCTGCACGCCCGGCAGTGCTCCCCCCGCGGGGGCCAACTCACCGTCACCTGCCGGGGCGATCGCGTGGAGCTGTGGGGAACCACCACCACGGTGTTGACCGGACGGCTCCATATCTTTACAAAAATTTAAGAAACCCGTAGACTGCCTCCAGAGACCATTCAGGATGCCGTGAACCGAAAGGATGCCGGTTGCGTCTCAAGCCTTAGGATTTCTTAACAAAAGAGGGGGCCGCATGGGGTACGGGGTCAGAGTGGTGGGAATCCTGGCGCTGGGGCTAGGAGCCATCGGTTTGGGGTATGTCCTGCTTGGGGAGCGGCAGGCCACGGCCCAGCGGTCGCAGCCGGAGGCCGCCGCGAACCGACCGATCTCGGCGGATTTGGTGGTGGTGCAGACCAAAGCCTTTGGGGAAGAGCGTACCTATCCGGTCACAGCAGCGCCGCAGCGGGAGTCCCAATTGCGGGCGCGGGTGGAAGGGCGCCTGGTGGAGCTTGCCGTAGACGTGGGCGATCGCCTAGAAGCCGGGCAGTTGGTGGGGCGGTTGGATGACGGGGTATTGCGGGCCACCCTCTTGCAAGCCGAAGCCGAGTTGGCGGCCCGGGAGGCGGAATGGGAGCGATTGCGGGCGGAAGTCCGGGACAGCGAAGCCCAATTGGAGCGGGCGCAACTGGAGGCGGCGCGGGCCAAATTGGATGCCCAACGCTCGGCGGAACTGGTGGCCGGCGGGGTGATTTCCCAACAGCGGGCCGACTTGGATCGCACCACCGCCGAAGCGGCCCAGCGGGCCGTGCGCTCGGCCCAAGAGCGCCAAAAAGCCCAGCAACAGGGGGTAGCGGCGGGCCAGCGACGGATTGAAGCCCAGCGGGCCCTGGTCGCCCAAGCCCGGGAGCGGTTGTCGTTTACCGAGTTGCGATCGCCCACGGATGGGGTGGTCATGGCCCGGACTGTCGATGCCGGCGATTTGTTGCAGCCCGGCGGTGCCATCTTGCAGGTTGGCGATTTTGCCCAGATCAAGGCGATCGCCGAAGTTTCAGAATTGGCAACCGGGGCGTTGACCGTGGGGCAGGAAGCCACCGTCACCTTTGATGCGATCCCCGGTCGGGTCTACAGCGGCGAAATTGCGCGAATTGCGCCGGCGGCCCGGGTGGACTCCCGTTTGGTGCCCATCGAAGTGCGGTTGCGGGAAGCCGACGGCCTGCGGGGGGGCATGTTGGGTCAAGTACGGTTTGCGCAAACCATGGCGGAAACCCTGGTTATTCCTCAGATTGCCCTAGAGGTGGGGGGGGGCCGTCCGGATAAGGCTGGAGCAGCCGGCAAAATTTTTGTCGCATTGTCCGAAGAACCGGGTCGGTACCGAGCGGCGCAACGGGAAGTCGTTTTGGGAGCGCGGCGGGATGGATGGGTCGCCGTTGTTTCGGGGCTCAACGCCGGCGAGACCGTGGTGGCGCGGAGCAGTCAGCCCCTGAAAGATGGAGCGTCTTTAGCCGCCAGCCTGTTGTCGCAAGTTAACGCCCAATAACCTCACAGCCAACACACAACCCAAGCGGAATTCCCCATGACAAAATTTAGCTGGAGCGGTTTGGCGGTACGGCAGCACATTGGCACCCTGGTGCTGTCGACGGTGGTAGTGGTATTGGGCAGCTTTTTCATCGGGCAGCTCAACGTCGATTTGTTGCCCTCGATTACCTATCCGCGCATTGCCGTGCAATTGTCCGCGCCGGGGGTCTCGCCGGAAGTGGCGGTCGATGAAATCACCCGCCCCCTAGAACAAACCTTGGCCGCCACCGAAGGGGTGGAGCAAATTTTTTCCCGGACGCGGGAAGGTCAGGTGCGGGTGGATTTGTTTTTCCGCGCCGGCGGCGATTTGGATCGGGCCCTCAACGACGTGACCGCTACCTTTAACCGGGGGCGCGGCCGCTTGCCCGACGATATTGAAGACATTCGCATTTTCAAATTCGATCCGTCCCAGTTGCCAATCTATGAATTGGCCCTCACCGCCGAGAATGTATCCCTTGGCGAGTTGCGGCGGTTTGCCGACGAAGAATTGGTGCGGGAATTGCAGGTGGTGCCCGGCGTAGCGGCCATCGATGTCACCGGCGGCGTGCGGGAAGAAGTGCAGGTGAACCTGGATTTAGCGCGGATGCAATTTTTGGGCATTCCCCTCAACGACGTCACCGATGCCCTGCGCGATCGCAACCTGGACATTTCCGGCGGACGAGTAGAAGGTGGGACGATTGAACCGCTGACGCGGGCGGTGGGCCGTTTCCAGAATGGAGCCGAGATCGAGAACTTGGTCTTTGAGTCGGGGGATCGCCGCTTTTTGTTGCGGGACTTTGCCAAGGTCACCGATGGCACCGAAAAGCAGCGGGTATTTGCCAGCTTGAACGGCACACCGGCGGTGCGGGTAAGCGTGCAGAAGCAACCGGATGCCAACACCGTCGAGGTGGTGACCGCGGTCAAAGCGCGGTTGGCGCGGTTGCAGACCCAGGGGTTGTTTCCCGCCGGAGCGGTCATCACGGCAACCCTCGACGATTCGCGGCTGATTCGGGCTGCCCTAGACAACGTAACTTCCTCAGGGATCCTCGGGGCAATTTTGGCCGCCCTTTCGGTATTGCTCTTTTTGGGCTCGGTGCGGCAGACCCTGGCGATCGCCTTGGCCATCCCTTTGTCTACTTTTTGCGCGGTGATGTTGATGGGGCTGTTTGGTCTGTCTCTGAACTTGTTTAGTTTGGGGGGGTTGGCCTTGGGCGTTGGCATCGTCGTGGACAATGCGATCGTGATGCTGGAAAGCATTGCCGTCGGCACCGAAGAAGTGCTCAAACAGCCCAACTTCCGGTTTAACGAATTTTTGCGGCGGTTGGAGCAGAGCAGCGGCAGCATCGAGTCGGCCCTGGTGGCTTCGACCAGCACCAACATTGTGGCGGTGGTGCCGTTCCTGTTTATCGGCGGCTTTTTGTCGTTGTTGTTCAACGAGCTGATCCTGACCATTAGCTTTGCGGTAGCCGCTTCGATTGTGGTAGCGATTACCGTCGTGCCGGCTTTCTTGTCGCGAATTTTGCCGATTCGGGCGTCCAGTGGCTTGGGGCGATCGCCCCTGTGGTTGGGGTTTGATCGGAGTTTTCAAGCCGGCACCGTAGCCTACGGGCGCAACCTGCAGCAGGTTTTGCAGTGGCGGTGGGCGGTGGTGGTGGTGGTGGTGGTGGGATTGGGGGGGAGCAGCTTCTGGACGTTTCAGCGCCTACCCCAAGAGATTGTGCCACCGGTGAATACGGGCAATGTGAACGTGGGGGCGCAGTTTCCACCGGGAACGACCTTGGCCACCAACCGCAAGGTGATGGCCAAACTGGATGAATTGTTGCAGGCCCAACCCGAAGCGGAGTATGTGTTTTTGACGGCGGGGGGGTCGTTGTTTGGCAACAACACCAATGCCAATCCGTTGCGGGGGGGCGGCTCGGTAGTGCTCAAGCCCGGCACCAACGCCCAAGCCTTTGTGCAGAAGGTAAATCGCGAGGTGGGCAAACTAAACTTGGCGGGGATTCGGGTGCGGCTCACACCGGAGCGGGTGCGGGGGATTATCACGAACAATTCACCGGTACCGCGCACCGACATCGACATCCTGTTGCAAGGCACCAACCCCGAGGTTTTGGAAAGCGCCGGCCGGGAAGTGTTGGCGGTCTTGGATGAAAAAGTGAAAGGGGCCAGCTTCCGGCCGGACACGGATGCGCGACAACCGGAATACCAAGTGCGGCCCGATTGGGAACGGTTGACCCAACTGGGGTTGACCGCCAACGACGTGGGGCAACTGTTGCAGGTGGCGGTGGAGGGTACGGTGCCCACCCAACTGCAGCGGGGCGAACGGTTGGTGGATGTGCGGTTGCAGATCGATCCCGACACCCTGACCGCTCCTTCCCAACTGGCCCGGTTGCCGCTGTTGCGGCGACAGCAGGCACCGGTATTGTTGGGGGATGTGGCGCAAGTGGTGGAGGCGTTGGCCCCCGGCGAAATCCAGCGCACCAACCAGCGCAATGTGTTCTTGATTTTGGGCAACTTGGAGCGGGGGGCCGACCTCACCCAAGCTCTCCAAGAAACGATGCAGGCGATCGCCGGGGTGACGTTGCCGGCGGGGGTGACCCTGCTGCCCAGCAGTGCGGCGGTGGCCCAAGCCGCACTGACCCAAGCGGCCGGGGTGCTGATCTTGTTGGCGGCGTTTCTGGTGTTTGCCGTCATGGCGGTGCAATACAATTCGCTGGTTGACCCGTTTGCGATCCTGCTGGCGGTGCCGTTGGCGTTGGCAGGGGGCATTTTCGGGTTGTGGGTTTCGGGCAAATCTCTGAGCGCCGTGGCGGCCGTCGGGGTGATTTTGCTGGTGGGGATTGCCGTCAACAATGCGATCGTGTTGGTGGAATTGGCCAACCAAATTCGGGAACAAGAGGGAGACGATCGCTTTACCGCCATGGTCAAAGCGGCGCCGCAGCGGTTGCGACCGATCTTGATGACCACCGTCACCACGGTATTGGGTTCTTTCCCCATGGCTTTAGGCTTAGGGGAAGGGGGCGAATTTTTGCAGCCCTTGGGCATCGTTATTTTTGCCGGGCTATCGGTAGCCACGTTGCTCACGCTGTTTGTAGTTCCCTGTTTTTATTTGTTGTTGTACGACTTGCCGAAATTGGGGGCCCGGATCGGCGAAGCGTTGCAGCGGGCATAATGAGCACAGAAATTGGGAGCAAGGTTATGGTACGGAGGCGACAAAATTTGCCGTGGTGGCAGCGGTATGCCCGCCCTCTGTTGGCTGGCATTGCGGCGGTAGGGGTAGCGATCACCGCCTACCTGACGGTTCTCAAACTCACAGACAATCCTGCCGCGTGCCCTGTCGCCGGATGTTCTGAGGTGTTGGCTAGTCCCTATGCCACCCTGTTTGGGCTGCCCTTGAGTTTGTACGGTTTGGGGGCCTATCTGGGGATAGGCGGTCTGGCGATCGCTCCGCTGTTGCTGTCGGCTGAAACCCACAAAGAGTTGCGGCAAAAAATCGAGGCATATACCTGGACTTTGTTGGCGGTGGGGGCGGCGGCCATGGCGGCCTTCAGCGGCTATTTGATGTATATCCTGGCCTTCAAAATTCAAGCCGCTTGTCCTTATTGCATCGCCTCGGCGGCGTTTTCGATGAGTTTGTTTGTGGTGACGCTGATTGGGCGGGAATGGGAAGATTTTGGGCAATTTTTGTTCCTGTCGGTGATTGCGGCGACCGTGACCCTGACCGGGGCGCTGGCGGTGTTTGGCAATGTCGAGGCGATCGCCCAAGCGCCGGTGGATAGCCCGGTGGTGACGCGGCCGGTGGGGGCCCCCACTTCCAACCGGGGGTGGCCGATCCAGCGGTCTTCCGGTCGGGACGAGCTGGCTTTGGCCCGCCATCTCAAAGCGCAAGGGGCGCAGGTCTTTGAGGCTTACAACTGTCCGGCTTGCCATATGCAAAAGGAACTGTTTGGGCGGGAGGCTTTTGCCGAAATTTCCCAAGTGGAGTGCAATGCTGCCGGTCACAACGCCCAGCCCCAACAATGCAATGCGGCCGGGGTGCGGGTCACCCCCACCTGGGTGATCAACGGGCAGAAATACGAAGGGGTGCGCACCCTCAACGAACTAGCCGATCTCACCAACTACCAAGGACGGCGGGAATTTCGGTACCAACTACCGACACGCTAGGGATTGCAGCAGTTCATCGGCGAGGCGGGGGGGATTGCGACCGTAGGCTACGATGGTCACCACCTGCTGACGATCGCCCCTGGGCAAAATCAGGCGATCGCGAATGGCCGGCAAGGCCGCGGTATCGATCCGATAGAGGCCTTCTTCACGGGTATTGTCGAGGTTTTGGCCGCAGACCGTCACCGGCAAGCGTTGGATACGGTCGACTTCCGGATCAAATCGGCCCGAGCCAAACCAGCGTTGGACCATCAACCGTTGGGCGATCGCGGCCACATTGGTGCGCCCGGTCACGATCGCCAGGTGGGCTGCGGCATAGGGTACGCGGAGCTCGTAGTACGCCAAGCGGCCCTGGCCCATCTGCCATGTGGCGGTGGGTCGGGCAGTGGTGAGGGTTAGGAGGGCGGGTGAGGTCGCGGTGGCCACGGGGGGCGGCGGCGCTACGGGCTCGGTTACGGTTTTATCCGTCTGAGAATCCGGGAGCCTGCGGACAACCCAGCGGCCAAAGGTCAGTCCCCCACCCACGGCGATCGCCATCACCCCCAACCAGAACAACCATTGCCAAGCGGGGACATTCCCAAAAAAACGCCGGAGGGGGGCCACCCGCACCGTTTCGGGGGGCGGCAACGGCGGTGGCGGTTGCTCGGCTGCTTGCTCCGGGGTTTCTTCCCAGAAAGCTTCCGGGGTCGGAGGTAATGGGTCAACCAGCGGGGCGATCGGCTCCGTAGCGGCTTGGGGTGGGGGGATTGGCTCTTCTGCTTGAGGGGCACTCGGGCCCGGCAGCACCACCATTTCCAGGGTGATGGTTCCCCCTTCCGCCCGCGCCGAAGCCTTGACTTGCCATGGATTTTCCGGCGGAGGCTCGACCCATGGCGGCCGCGGCGGAATCGGTCTGGGGCGGGGGGCCTCCGCCGAGTCACCGGGCAAATCTGTGGCCTGAGGAGCCTCCAACGATAACAAAGGACAAAGCCGACCCCATTGCGCCGCCAAGTCCAAAGCAGCGGTCGCCGATAGCGGGATTTGATCTGGCCAGTCTGCCATAGCGTCCCAACGTTAACCCCGGATTAGTCAAGGTTTAACCTGTACGTCATCCTACATGGCAGGAACAACCCTGGCTTTGTCTCCCTTGTTTTCCAATTTGGACAACAGCAACAACAACGTGACCGTGGCTCCTGGCAGCCTCACGGGACGTCTGGGTGGGTTATTGGGATTGGGCGGCAACGATACCCTGACCGGCTCGGCCGCCGCCGATCGCCTCAGCGGCAACCAAGGCGACGATCGCCTAGCGGGTTTGGCGGGCAACGACACCCTGTTTGGGGGACAAGGCAACGATTTGTTGGTGGGGGGCGAAGGCGACGACTGGCTCAGCGGTGACTTTGGCAACGATACGTTGACGGGGAACGCTAGGGCCGATGTGTTTGTCATTCGTCCGGATAGCCAAGGCCCTGACCTCATCACCGATTTCATGCGGGGGGTGGATCGCCTGGGTTTGGCCAAGGGGTTGGCGTTTACCGACCTCACGTTTAGCCGCACCGGCAGCAATTTGGCGGTGGTGTTGCGGGGACAAACGCTCGCCACCCTCCAAGGCATTGGGGAAATCCCGGCGGCAGATACCTTCCAGCCCCGGCCCCTGGTGATTGGTCACCGGGGAGCCAGCGGTTTGCGACCGGAACACACCCTGGCTGCCTACGAACTGGCGATCGACCAAGGGGCGGACTACATCGAGCCGGATGTGGTGATCACCCGCGACGGGGTGCTGGTTGCTCGTCACGAACCGTTTATTGGCACCACCACCGATGTGGCGCGGCGGCCAGAGTTCGCCAATCGACGCACCACCAAAGTATTGGATGGGGTTTCGATTGCCAGCGAATGGTTTGTCGAAGACTTTATAGTCGTTTCGGATAGA
>DMPD01000331.1 GCA_003456125.1 Cyanobacteria bacterium UBA8156
CATTGCGGTGAATACGGCGGGGGTGGTTTAAGCTCTTTTGGGGGGGTTGGGGGGGGGGGGGGGTGGGCCGCCCTTTTGGGTTCTTGGTGGGTGCCGGTGGTGCCCCCAGCCTTCGCCCTGTTGTTGGCGGGTATCGGCACGGCCTATGTTCGGGATTTTGTGGCTTTGGTGGCCCAACAACAACAGATGATTGAACAACGCCAGCAGACCCTCGATGAGGCCTTCAACGCCATGCACAATGGCCCGTTGCATACCCTCGCCGAAATTTTGGGGCAAGTACGTCGCCAGGAAACGTCTCCTGTCTTGCTGTTGCCCAAACTGGAAACCCTCGATCGCGAACTGCGGCAGGTCTATGAGTCTTTACGCCCCGAAGCTCAAAGCCGTTATGAAGCACCCCTCCATGAGCTGTTGTATGAGGTGTATCACAAAACGTTGCAGCGGGATTTTCCGGTATTCCATGACCTCAAATTAAAAATCCCGGATATGCAACCCGTTTCCGAAAAACACTTGAACGGCGATCGCAAACGGGAGTTGTGTGCTTTCTTGGAAGAGGCGCTGTGCAACATCGGTAAGCATGCGAATGGGGCCACCCGCCTCAAAGTGATTTGCAAAGAAGAAAACGGTTGGTGTGTGGTCGGGGCGATCGACAACGGGCCGGGGATTGACCCCAACCGGCCGCAACGGGTGAGTGGCGGTACCAAACACGCCCAGATGCTAGCCCGGCAATTGGGGGGAGACTTTCAGCGGGAAAACCATCCCCCCCACGGTACCCGCTGTGAAATTCGCTGGCCGGCCAGGCCTTGAATACGGGGGCGGGTACCCCAAACTCAATCCCCGCTGTGAAATTCGCTGGCCGGCAAAAGCAACCGGAAAATCATCCGATGTCCCTAACATCTCTGAGAAGACTGTGAAAAATCACCTCATCCACATTTTTCGTGAACTGCACGTCAAAAGCCGCAGCGAGTTGATGGCGCGGATGCGATCGAGCATCGCCTACACTGGAAACGCATCCACCCAAGGAACCACACCATGACTGCGAAAGGGGCAGAAATCGTCTGCGTCGGCACCGAGATGCTGTTGGGGGAAATTGTTAACACCAACGCCACCTATTTGGCCAAGGCGTTGGCGGAATTGGGCATTCCCCATTACTACCAGACGGTGGTGGGAGACAACCGGCAGCGCATTCACGGGGTGTTGGCCCTGGCCACCAGCCGCTCCCAAGTGGTGTTGTTTACGGGGGGGGTGGGGCCCACCCCCGACGACCTGACCACCGAGGCGATCGCCGAATTTTTTGGGGTGCCTTTGGTGGAGCATCCCGAATTGTGGCCGGACATCGAAGCCAGTTTTGCGCGGCGGGGTCGCCTGGCTCCGGCCAGCAACCGCAAACAGACGTTTTTGCCGGCGGGGGCGGCGGTGTTGCCCAATCCGGTGGGAACAGCGCCCGGCATGGTTTGGGAACCGCAACCGGGCTTGTTGATTTTGACGTTTCCGGGGGTGCCGACCGAAATGCAGGCCATGTGGACGGCGACGGCGGTACCGGAACTGACGCAGCGGGGTCTGACGGGCGATCGCCTGCATTCGCGGATTTTGCACTACTGGGGTATTAGTGAGTCGGCCTTAGCGGAAAAGGTTCAGCCTTTTTTTGAACTGAGCGATCCGACGGTGGCCCCCTACGCCAGCAAAGGTCAGGTGCGGTTGCGGCTGACGACTCGGGGGCAAACGCCAGAAGCTGCCGCCGCGGTCTTGACCCCAATCGAGTCCCAAATTTTGGCCCTGACCGGTGAATACTGTTTTGGGCAAGACGACGATACCTTGGTGCGGGTGGTGGCCCGGCGGTTGCAGGCCCGGCAGGAAACCCTAGCAGTGGCGGAATCCTGTACGGGGGGTGGGCTGGGGCAGGCGTTGACGGCAGAGTCCGGGAGTTCGGCCTATTTTGTGGGTGGGGTCATCGCCTATAGCAACGAGGCGAAGGTGCGGCTGTTGGGGGTCAATCCCGAAACCCTGACCGCCCACGGCGCGGTGAGCGGACCGGTGGCCGCCGAGATGGCGGTGGGGGCCCGAGCACGGTTGGGCAGCAATTGGGCGATCGCCATTACGGGCATTGCGGGGCCGGGGGGCGCCACCCCTGAAAAGCCGGTGGGCACGGTCTGGATTGGGATAGCGGGGGCGGATGGGGTGCAAACCCACTTGGAGACCCTGGGCGATCGGCGGGGGCGGGACTGGGTACGGCAAACCAGTGTGGCGGCCGCGTTGGATCGGCTCCGGCGCCGGTTGGATTGACGCTTGGGAAAGGGAACCAAGAAAATCAACAGTCTGTCTACTGCTACAGGAGCCATAGTAAGCGCTGGGGGCACAGACTTACCCACCAGGGGAACGGAGCCGCCTGCAGAACCTGCCATTTTTCTTGGAACACTTCCGCTTGCAGGTGGTAATCATGGCTCCCGGTGGGCGGTGCATGGAGTTTGAGATAGATGGTCATGCGGTGGGGGGTCTCACTGGTCCAGGCGACCCAAGCAGGGAACGTGTTGGGCTGATTGGGATTATGGCCAAAGGTGAGGTGATGGGCGCGGATACCGATATGGGTGGCTTCGGCGGCAACGGCTTCGGCGGTTTGTAGGGTGCAGTGCCAAGCGTGGGCATAGACCGTATGGGCATGGATGACCTCAATGGGAGAAAAATTTTTGCACCCCGTGAGCTGGGCGACTCTCAGGGTGCGGGGACGATCGAAGACTTCACGCTTGGGAGCACAGGCGATCGCTTTGCCACCAGACAGAACCATCAACCTCTCGCAGACCCGATAGATCTCCTCCAGGTTATGACTCACAAAGAGGGTGCATCCGCCGTAGTCCGCCAGGGTTTGGATCAACTGCCGTTCCATCTGATGGCGCAGGTAGGTATCCAGGGCCGAAAAGGGTTCATCCAGCAGCAGGACTTGGGGTTCCGTCGCCAGGGCCCGCGCCAGGGCTACCCTCTGTTGCTGTCCCCCCGATAGCTGATGGGGGTAGCGATCGCCCAATCCCGATAACTGGAAAGCATCTAAGAAGTGGTGGATGCGTCCCCTGTGCTCTGGTTTGTTGAGGTGCTGTAGTCCAAAACCGATATTTTGGCTGACGGTCAGGTGCGGAAACAGGGCATAGTGCTGAAATACCAAACTCACTTTGCGCCGATGGCTGGGGACATTGATGCCCTGTTCCGAGTCAAAAAAGGTACGACTATTCAGAACAATGCGCCCACGGGTGGGGGTCTCTACCCCGGCAATGCACTTGAGGGCCATGCTCTTGCCCGATCCCGACCCTCCCAAAATGCCAAGGGTTTCCGCCTTTGCCCCAAACGCCATGTTCAGGCAGAAAGTACCCAGAACCTTCTCAATATCCACTTCCAAACCCACGTCCGTGGCCGAAGTCCGACCAAAGGTATGGAAGGAAGTGGGTATTTCGGCAGTGGGTGAGGCATTCGTCTCCACCACACCCCCTTTCTGGCGATGAATCCGCCCTTCAAAGTGCCCTTGCCACAGATTCACCAGGGCGATCGCCGCCAAGGAAAGCCCCATAATGGCCCCCGTCCAGAGCCACGCCTCCTCCATAGCCCCAGCTTCCACGGCAAAATAAATGGCCATGGGCATGGTTTGGGTTTCGCCGGGGATGTTGCCCGCCAGCATCAGGGTGGCGCCAAATTCCCCCAAGGCGCGGGCAAAGGACAGCACGGTGCCAGCGACAATGCCGGGCATGGACAGGGGCAGCAGCACCCGCCAAAAGATGCACCACCGCGAGGCACCTAGGGTTTGGGCGACCGCCAGCAGGCTCCCATCGACCTGTTCAAAGGCCCCCAAAACGGTTTTGTACATGAGGGGAAAAGCGACCACCGAGGCTGCCATCACTCCTCCGTACCAGGTGAAGATAATTGAGAAATCAAACCGAGCCAGAATCTGCCCCAGTCCGCCATTTCGGCCAAACAGCACCAGCAAGAGAAACCCCACGACCGTGGGCGGCAGGATCAGGGGAGCCACCAAAATGCCCTCCAGCAAAGATTTCCAGCGTCCCCGATAGCCCAGCATCCCGTATGCCGTCCCCAAGCCCAAGAAAAAGACGGCGGTCGTGGCCAAACCGGCAATTTTCAGGGAAATCCAAAAGGGGGAAAAGTCCACAGCTTCTAGATTCATCAGGAGTTCACGGGGCACTGCCAAAACCGTACTTGGTGAAGACCGGACGCGCGAGGGGCCCGCTCAAAAACTGGGCATAGATTTGGGCAGATTTTTGCTGGCGGCTGGCGGACACGATCGCTACAGGATAGACGATCGGAGAGTGAGAGTCTTTGGGGGCGATCGCCACCTGCCGAACCCGATCGGTGATTTTGGCATCGGTGACATACACCACCCCCGCATCGGCGTTGCCGCTCTCCACGCTGGCCAGCACATTGCGGACGGAATTGCCAAATACCAGTTTGGGGCGAATTTGCTCCCAAAGGCCCAGATTGCGGAATACTTCCTCGGCGTACTGCCCAGCAGGGACGGAACGGGGTTCCCCCATCGAGATGCGCTTGATCTGAGGACTGGTGAGCTGGCGAAAATCCGTCAGCACCCCAGTGGAACTGCGGGGTACGACCAAAACCAGACGGTTGGTGAGCAGATTGCGGCGGGTTTCGACAAGGATTCGTCCCTTGGCCTGGAGGGCATCCATCTGCCTGCTGGCGGCGGCAATGAATACATCAATGGGTGCGCCCTGCTCAATCTGCTGTTGCAGGGCACCGGAGGCGGCAAAGCTGTACTTGACGGTGATGCCGGGATGGGCCGACTGAAACAGGGGCGTGACCTCCTTAAGGGCATCCTGCAAACTGGCCGCCGCCCCCACCAGCAAGTTGGAGGGTTGGGCGATCGCCCCATCGGGCATAGCAGAGGGCAAGCCGAGCGCCAGCCCCAATGCCAGCACGAAACCTAGGATTGCTATAATTTTTCTTCGCATAAACCAACCTTGTGATAGCGATACAGACCTACAGCTTGCTCTCAGGACTTGGCACTGGCGCTAGGATTGTAGGTAGACATTTCCTATCACGACTTACCAACTTATTTGGTATATCCTAATGCCAAAGAAAGAGCAGGGCTGGATCACCTTTCAATCATCCGCAGAAGAGCGGCAAATTCTGGAGCAGGTTTGCCAGCAATCTCAGCGTTCCAAAACCGAAGTACTGCGAGAACTGATCCGGCAGATGGGGCGATCGCTGCCCCCAAGCCGAACAGAATTGGCTGGGGAACCGACTGCCGACCTACCCATCCGCAGTCCCAAGCGCCAGACTGTCACCCTTAGCGCCCGCAACATCCTCAATGCGGAAGTGGTGCAGATGGTCAAGGGTACGGTCAACGCTGAAGTGACCTTGGCGATCGCCCCCGGTGTGGAATTGGTCGCCACGATCACGCGCACCTCGGCCGAGGGATTGGGTTTGGTGCGGGGGAAGAAAGTTTTTGCCGTAATCAAGTCCAACAGCATCATACTTGCCACCGATTAGGGGCTGGGGGTGAGCACAGCCATTCCCAAATCTATGCAAAAACTGTTTGCAGTCCGAATCCCACGATCGAGTCATGGCTTGGCAAGATTGCATAACCTTATTCCCTGCCTCAGTCCCGTGATCCCAGGAAAGATTCACGAAAGTGTGAATTGCACCAAAGAATCGGCTTCGAGAAAGTGTTGGTTGTGATAGGCGCGTTCTTCCAATTGCAAGAGGATACCATCGTAGAGATAGCGAGTGGCGCGATCGCCCAAACTCTCTGCTTGAGAAGCCAAGCGCCGGACAACCTCAATCAGTGCCTGCTCCGATCGCAAATCCTGCTCGATCCTCTGCCGCACCGTAAAAATGCCATCGGGTTCGGGGTGAAAACAGCACAGTTCCGCCAACTTGGCAAAACTGGCCACCGGTACGCCGCCCAAACCATCCAAGCGTTCGCCCAGATCGTGGACGTGCTTTTGGCTCTGCTGGACATTTTCGTGGAACCAGTTGTGCACCATATAGAACTCACTGCCCTTGACCACAAAGTGGTGCTTTTGGTACTGCAAATACAAGGCTTGACAACTGGCAAGAACCGCATTCAATCCCTCGCAGATGGGGGCGGTTTGGGCGATTTCCAGCCCTACCACGTTTTCGTGGACAGTGCCCCACGCTTGGGTCGGGATGGTAGTTTGAGGAATCATGTTTTCTCCTTTGGGGGGTGTGACAAAAATCGGGGCAGGGCCACCAGCCGCTTGCTGGCAAAAGTCCTTTCTAACCTGCGGTTGCTGGGACAGAAGCGGTCAGGTCTTGGTGACGGATCCGCAGAATTTCGGGATGCTCCAGACAGTACTGCTGGAAGGCGGTGATTTCCACAGGCTGGGTGTTTTCCAGATAGCTGGATTCCGCCTCCAGGTCTTCTACCACCGCCCATGCTTTCACACAATCATCGGCATCAAAACCCTCGGTGCTGCAGATTTCGCGAGCATTGGCGATCGCCTGGTTCAAACTTCGCGCCAAGGCAGAAGATTTGGGGTTTTCCAGATAATCACCACGGTTGAGAATGTTGGTCAGGGTCACCATCCCCAGCAGGGTGCCTTGAATCACGGGCGCAACACGGATACCCGTATGGGCGAACAGGCGCGCCACATACTCCACAGCCAAGTCGGGATTGACAGTGATACAGGGTTTGGTCATGATTTCGTAGACCCGCATCCGACTGGGGTCTTTGCCATAGGCCACCACCTTGTAGACAATGTCGGTTTGGGTGACAATCCCATAGGCATCATCGGGGTCGGAAATATCCACAATCAGGGCTCCCAGTCCCTTGAGATGCATCAACCGAATCACTTCGGCAACGGTGGCGGAACCTTTGACCAAAGGCACGTTTTTGGTCATAATGTCGACGGCGTGTAGCATGGCTTTTCTCCTTGTGGCGTGAATTTGGATAGATGGTTTGACTAGTTCAACGACTGCGGTGCGTGGCTGTAGCAGTTTTTCGGACAAATGCGCGAGCAGGACTGACAGCCAATGCACAGCTCAGCATGGGCGATCGTCATCACCTTGCGCTCGCTTTCTTCTTCCTCTTCATCGACAAACTCAAATTCATCGTTCACCGCTTGCAGGCGCAGGACATTTCTGCCACAGACCTTCAAACAGCGGCCGCAGCCCAGACAGCGGGTGATGTCAATGTTCTGGACGAATCGAGGTGTCCAAGGGGTGCCCCCTTGGGTTAGGGCAGTTTGGTAAGACATGATACATTTCTCCTGTGCGTCCGTGTAGTATTTTCGGCTTGGTTTTGGCTAAGGGATGCTATGGAAGTTAGTGCTCGCAACCTTTTCAAGGGAACGGTTAAGAGTCTTGTGGTTGGACTGGTAAACGTCGAAGTTATCCTTGAAATTGCGCCTGGGGTAGAAGTGGCGGCGGTAATTACGAAGGCTTCGAGCGAGAAGCTAGGTCTATCCCTGGGCAAGGAAGCCTATGCCGTCATCAAAGCATCCGATGTGATGTTGGCAGTAGATTAAAGCAGTAGCTTGAAGTTTAGATTGTGGCGGGCAGCGAATCCTTGCACCCAACCCTTTACCATGAATGCGATTGAGACGTTTGGAAATGGTGAATGTTTTGCCAGTGATTCTCATTGGATTGGATGAGGCGCAGGTCATGGGAAGGGCTCCTTAAACGAGATAGGCTTCTTGGTGGGTACGGATCGTGCAATCGGAGCGGGGATAGGCGACGCAGAGCAGGACAAAGCCTTTCTCGATCTGTTCTTCATCCAAGAAGTTTTGGTCAGACTGATCGACCGTTCCTTCTACCAATTTGGCCACGCAACTGGAACAGGAACCCGCGCGGCAGGAGGAGGGAAGATCGAGATCCTGGGCTTCGGCGGCATCCAGAATGTAGGTGTCTTCATCCACGGGGAAGGTAACATCAATGTTGCGTTTCTTGTTGATCAGGTGGACTTGATAGGTGGTCATGGTTTTGTGCCTTTAAGAACTGGGACAGGTGTCTGGAGAAAAGGATTTGCCGCAACTGCAACTAGAAGGATGATGGAAGGAAAATCCACTGTGGATCAATCCCTCCACGTAGTCCATCACCACGGCTTCCAAATGGGGCAGGCTAGCGCGATCGACATAGACGAGCAGGTCGGAACCGGGCTGCAGAACATCATCGGGGGTGGGTTGCCGAATGATTTTCAGGTCGTAGGTGTACCCTTTGCAGCCGCCGGCAAGGGCTTTGAGGCGAAAGGCGCGATCGGGTTGGGGTAGGAGCGATCGCAGTTTGTTTTGGGCGCTGGTGGTGATTTCCATGGCTTCTTCCTCAAAAAAGATGGCGACAAATCGGACATTGGGGCTCGCGAAAGGTGCGTAACTTCTGGAAATGGAGGGTATTCAGATTCATCACCAACAGTTCTCCCAAGAGGGAAGGAGCAAAGCCGGTAATGAATTTAATGGCGTCGAGGGCGGTCAGACAGGCTAGGGTGCCGGACACTGCTCCCAGTACGCCAAAACTGCGCCGATCCCAGGGGGGGAATTCGGGATAGAGACAATGCAGGCAGGGCGTTTTGCCCGGAACCATCGTTGTGAGGTAGGCAGACATGCCATCCATCGCGGATTCCACAAAGGGTTTTCCCTGGGCGACACACGCTCGATTGAGTAAGGAACGCTCCTCAAAGTTATGGGCCCCACTGATGGCAAGGGTACACTGCGCAACAAGGCGATCGCCGTTTTCTGCGGTCAAATATTCCGGAATCGCCTCAATCGTGACATCGGGATTGAGGGAGTGCAGCGCGTTTTTGGCCTGCCACACCCTCGGTTTCCCCACCCAATCGTGGGTCATCAGCACTTGACGATTCATATCATCGAGGCGCAGATCCCCTCCCCGCACCAGAATGAGTTTGCCGATCCCCGCCACGGTGAGATAGAGGGCGACGGTACCCCCCAAGCCACCCACCCCCGTAATCAATACCGTGGATTGCTTGAGGGCCGTTTGGGCGGCTTCACCGAAGTGGGGCAGTTGCATCTGGCGGCGATAGCGCTCCAGTTCTTGGGGAGATAGGGTTGCCATCTTCGTGCTCACTCTTCCGTAATTTGCGATAAAAGCACCACGTTGGGAGCTTTTTCCTGAAATACTTTGAACAGTTTCTGCTCGGGAGCGGAGGAGGACACAAACAGTTCGTAGGCGGATTGCAGTGCCGAGCGGTAGCGATCGAGGAGTTCGTGGGGATCGGCGGTCTGTTGGTCAATATCCGCCTTGAGTTGGGCGAATTTCTGCAGGATGTGCAGACGGTTCACCTGCACCACCTTGGGGTCGTAGGGTAGGGATAGGAACGCAAAGAATTCCTCGGCGTTGGTGAGTTGGTTGAATTCCGCTAGGGTGCCCGTCATGGTTTTTGCTCTAATTCCACAAGTTGTTTTCTCAGAAGATCGATTTGGTAAAAGATGTCGTAGGTTTGACCGGCTACGGCCATGAGTTGCTCGTAGTTGGTCGGCAATCCTTCAGCGAGGTCGTGCAAGTCCATCTTCATCTGTCCTGCTTTGCTGTTCAGGCGACGGATTTGGCTTTTCAACGCTGCTACGCTGAGGGCTTCTGAGGTTTGCGTCATGGTGATTCCTCCCATTAGGCTTCGGTAACTGCGGGGAATCGCTCGACGAGGGCGATGCCCGACCGGATGGCTTTGGCTCCGTCCTCTGCCATTTGCTCCAGGCTGATGAAACCAAAGCGTTGGGCATCGCGGAGGGTGCGGGAAACCACCAGGAGTTTGCCACTGAAGACAAGCACCCAACCAAAACCTTCTTCATTCAAGCTGACGACCACCTGCATCAATTTGCCGGTTTGCTGTTCGATTTCCCGGGCGATCGCCCCGTAAAAGTAGGTGATTCTGCCCTTGGTGACGGGATCGACTGGGGTATCCACGGGGATTCTGCGCTTCTCTTCTTTGCTGAGAATGTAGGGTTTGAGGAGCAGTTCGTCGCTCCAGGCGCGGTACACGCCGTAGGGGTCTTGGGCCCGAATTTGGGTAACCAAGGTCTGCAAAAAAGGCGCGGCTGTCACATCGGTAATCATAGATCTTCCTCCGTAAATTGGGGTTTGATGCCGAGGGCCTTGCGCAACCAAGGCGGCGGGCTGGTCTGTAGGATTTTCACCAGGCGATCGAGGGTGGGAATGATGCCATCTTCTTCGGACTGAGATTTGATCGGCGTGATGCCTTTGTTGATCAGGCGGGCCGCCGCACTGCCCCCAATGGCAGACACATAGACAATCGTGCAGTCCTGCAATCCTTCTAGTTTGGGGATGAGTTTGTCTTCGTTTCCATCTTCTTTCCCATTGTTGGGGAATTCTCGATGCTCCACCAAGGTGTATCCCTCCAGAGAGACCTCATAGACGGCTAGGGTATCCGCCCAGCCAAAGTGAGCGTTGATGTGTTGGCGATCGGTAGTAGCAAAGGCAACTTTCATGATGATTCTCCTGAGTGAGCTAGGGGGTTTCGGCTTCTAAAATCAAATTCCCAAGGTCAAACAACAACTGGGTGGTGCCGCGGTAGCCCACATAGGAACGCAGACCATTCCCCAGACGGTCGAAAATGGGAAAGCCCAAACGCAGTAGCGGAATGCCCAGGGATTTGGCGATGGAACTTCCCCGCGAATTGGTAATCAGCAGATCGGCACCCCGGGCATGGGTTTCCAAGTCCTGCAAATCCCCAATGAGAATCTGCTCGCAGGGAATGCCTTCCAGTTGGGGCGAACGGGTGGGGGAGACCGCCACTTGGATTTCCGCTCCCATACTCACCAAAAAACGACTGATGCCGCAGAGCAAATCCGGTTCCAGGGCGAGGGCGATGCGCTTACCACCCAAGTAAAAGTGGCTATCTAGCATGGCATCCAGCAATTGCCGCCGCTGCCAGGGATAGGGCGCCGGGACAGCACAGCCGCTCCATTCCATCAAACACTGAATCAGGCGATCGCTCGCTTCTAATCCGGTGAGACTGGGGAGAAAGCTGTAGGGGACTTGGAAGCGTTCTTGCCAAATCTTTGCCGGCGATCGCATGGAGTCCCCAACCGCCAGCACGAATGCCGATCGCCCCGCCAACTGCAATTCTGCGACGGTGACCCCACCCGTGGAAACCCCCGGATATTCATCGGCGAGGTGCCCGTCCATGGCAGTGGAAAGATCGGGAATGGCGATGGGCGTTAGGTGAAAGGACTGAACCAATTGCTTCAGGTCGGCCACTTCACCGGGGGTCAAGTCAGAACCGACCAAAAGGGTCACCTGCCGGGTCTGCAAGGCACCTTCCTGGGGCATGGTGCGGACGATCGCCTCCACTGCCCGGCTGTAGCCATCGCTGAGGGAACCGCAAAAGTCCGGCGTATTGGCATAGACCACGGGTACCAGAAATTCACAGGTGCGCAACATTCCCGCCACATCCTCGCCCCGCGCCTCCGAAAGAGCCGTAGAACACAGACCAATGAGTTGGGCTTGGGATTGCTCCACCAGCACTTTAATGCTCTGTTGGATGTTCTCCTCACCACCGAGAATGGCAGAAACTTCCGTCAGGGCGGTGGTGGCCAAGGGAATGGCCTCGCGATAGTGGCGCACCAGCAACACCTTGGCAAAGGCCGTACACCCTTGGGAGCCATGAAACAGGGGAATTGCGCCCTTGATGCCCAGGAATGCCAGTGCCGCTCCCAGGGGCTGGCTCAACTTCAGGGGATTGATGGCGAGGGGTTTCCGACTGGCGATCGCCTTACTCATGATCCACCTCCCACGGGGCTGGTTGACGAATTTGGGCCCAGATGGGGCTGTAGAGCGCGTGGGTCAATTCTTGGGCGAGGGTGACCATGCCCTCATAGCCAGCGTAGCCCTTGTGCCGTTCCTGATTGATATCCAAGAAGGGAATGCGGGCTTTCAGCGCGGTGTACTGGTTCCTCCCACCCGCAATGAGCAGATCGGCCCCCGTACGCTGAATCACCGCTAGCAGCTCCTTGGCACCGCCGCCCTCAATGGTGATGCCCTCGGTTCCCAAGAGTTCCTTAATTTTGGCTTTGTCCTCGGCCGTACTTTTTCTGGTACTGGTGGCAACCACCTGGATCCCCAAATCCTGTGCCGCCGAAATCACCGACCAACTCTTCACGCCACCCGTGTAGAGCACCACTTTTTTCCCGGCTAGTTTGGCGCGATAGCCCGCCAGGGCATGGTCTAACTTTTGGGTTTCCTCGGCAATCAGGGCTTCCACTTTGGCGCTGAGTTCCGGGTCTTGAAAGTGTTGGGCAATTTGGCGGAGGCACTGATTCAAGTCCGATATGCCATAGAAGGAACACTCCACAAAGGGGATACCGTAGCGTTCTTCCATCTTGCGGGCGACATTCAGCAGGGCTTTGGAACAGATCACCAGATTCAAATGGGCGTGGTGGGCGTAGGTGATCTCCGCGTAGCGGGCATCCCCCGTCATTTTGGCGAGGACTTGAATTCCCAGCCGTTCCAACACCTGCACCACATTCCACATTTCCCCAGCGATGTTGTATTCGCCAATCAGATTGATGACGAATCTACCCAAAGCCGGCGGTTCGCCCGTCCCGATCGCATAATCCAAGAGGGCTTCTCCAGCCAACCGATTGCCCAGATTCTTACTGCCCACAAATCCCGGTGCCATCACGGGAATCACCGGCAATCCCAGCTTCTGTTTGGCAGACTGGCATACCGCCACCACATCCTCCCCCGTGAGGGCGGGGACGCAGGTGCAGTAGACAAAGATGGCGGCGGGCTGATAGTCCTGGGCGATCGCCTTGATGGATTGATACAGGCGCTTTTCGCCCCCCATGATAATGTCCTGCTCGCTCAAATCGGTACTGAATCCCGTTTGAAAGAGATGGGAACCCGAGGAGAGGCTGCCCCTACTGCCCCAGGAATTCCCCGCACAGGCGATCGGGCCATGGACGAGGTGGGCCGCATCGGTGATGGGCACGAGGGTAATGCTGGCGCCATCAAAGGCACATCCCCCTTGGGCGGTGCCCGGTTTGGCCTGCTGGGAGCAACTGCGGTTCTTTTTATCCCCGTGGTGGTGATTGTGCTCGCAGGCGGGTTCGGTGAGTGCTTGGCTGACTTTGGCTGGTAACATCACTCGGCTCCCATTAACGCTCTAGGTAGGCACTCACATCCACTTCAAGGGCAGTGAGGTAATCTAAGGCACGCATTCTCAAAGCCACTACTTCGTTGTAGCAGGGATTTAGATGGCACAGGGGCGGAATATCAATCCGATGGTTGCCCAGATAAAACCTGCGCTCAAAAGGGCAACGACTGGGAATCAAGCGACAGATGAGATAGGCCGTGCGCGAACGGCGAACCCGAATGTTGTTCAGGGCTTGCCGCAAGGGAAACAGCCAATCTCTGGGAGAATCCAAAATCAGGGTATCCATGGGTTGTGCTCCAAAGGATGGGGTAGTGGCTCCCCATTCCCGGTTCAGGGTTTGGGGATAGCCAAGTTGGTGGTTAGCGAATCAGGTCAAAGGAGATGTCCGTCTTGCCAATGGTGATGGTCTGGCGATCCAGTTCATCCAAGACCGTATTCACAAGCCAGTTGAGCAGGTTGAGTACCCCCTGATAGCCCAAGGTGGGATAGCGGTGCAGGTGATGGCGATCGAAAATGGGATAGCCGATGCGAACGAGGGGCGTGCCCGTATCCCGCCACAGGAACTTGCCGTAGGAGTTGCCGATGAGCAAATCGACGGGTTCGGTAAACAGGAGCGATCGCAAGTGCCAGAGGTCTTTTCCACCCCAGACGGTGGCATCCTTGCCATTGGCATAGCTGGCCAGCAGAGCCTTGGCTTCCTCCTCAAAGGTGGCATTGCTGTTGGTCACCACGATGTGTACCGGCTCCATGCCCATTTCCAACGTGAAGGACAGCAGAGCCATCACCACATCGGGATCGCCGTAGATGGCAAACCGCTTGCCGTGGAGCCAGGCTTGGGAGTCGGTCATGGCATCCACCGCCCGCCCCCGCTCTATTTCGAGGGTCCGGGGAATCGCCTTGCCGGTGAGTTCGGCCAGCTTCATGAGGAACGCATCGGTGCCGCGAATGCCAAAGGGACGCAATACCTGGGTGGGCTGCTGCCAATCAGCTTCAATGAAGGCACGGGTCTTTTCGGTGGAATAGGCTTGCAGGGCGATCGTACCCTCGGCATTGACCGCATCCGCCGTTTCCGCCAGGGTGGTCTTGCCGTTGTACATCACAAACTCCCCTTCGTTGGGAGAGTCAAAGGAGTCAGAGTTATCCGCCAGAATGGTGTGGGGAATCTCCATCAGGTTGAGGATGCGATCCAGTTCCCGATTATTGGTCACATAGGTATCAAAACCGGGAATGAAGTTCCATTTGCCATTGCTGCCCGTTTTGTCACCGCCCAGTTCCGTGAGAATCCCTTTCAGCATGTTGTCGTAGCCCGTGATGTGGGAGCCGACAAAGCTGGGGGTGTGGGCATAGGGCACGGGGAAGTCCTGGGGCACCGAACCTTCTTGCTTGGAAGTGGTGATGAATGCCCCCAAATCATCGCCGATTACCTCCGCCATACAGGTGGTGCAGAGGGCAATCATCTTGGGTTTGTAGAGGGTATAGGAATTCGCCAAACCCTCAATCATGTTTTTCAATCCCCCAAACACAGCGGCATCTTCGGTCATGGAGGAGGAAACTGCCGAGAAGGGTTCCTTAAAGTGCCGGGTGAGGTGGGTACGGAAGTAGGCCACACAGCCCTGGGAGCCATGGACAAAGGGCAGCGTTCCTTCAAAACCGGAGGCGGCAAAGATGGCACCAAGGGGTTGACAGGCTTTGGCCGGATTGACGGTGAGGGCCTCCCGGGCAAAGTTCTGTTCCCGATAGTCCCAACCCTTTGTCCATTCCGCAACCCGCTGCACTTCCTCGGTGCTGTGGCAGTTCTCAAATTCCCGCTTGCGGGCAAAGAGGTCTTGGTACTCGGGCTGACCAAACAGTCGGCTGTGGTCTTTGATTTGTTCGACATTTTGAGACATGGTCGTTCTCCTGATACGGTAGGGTGGTTAAACAGTTTTCCAAGGGGTTTTCACCAATCCCCAAGTGGGACTGTTGAGGGCTAGGTCCATGTCTCGGGCAAAAATGGCAAAGCCATCGTAGCCGTGGTACGGCCCCGAGTAATCCCAGGAGTGCATCTGCCGGAAGGGAAGCGCCATCTTTTGGAAGACATACTTCTCTTTGATGCCGGCGGCGATTAGGTCGGGCTTCAGCTTGCGGGCGAATTCCTCAAATTCGTAGCCGGTGACATCGTCGTAGATCACGGTGCCGGGATCGGTGTATTCCGTGGTCAGTTTGTAGTCGTCGTTGTGCCCGAATTCATAGCCGGTGCCGATCACTTCCATGCCCAAATCCCGGAAGGCGGGGATCACGTGGCGGGGGCGCAGTCCGCCCACCATCAGCAGTACCCGTTTCCCTTCTAGGCGGGGACGATATTTGGCAATCACCCCATCGGCTTGGGCTTGGTACTTGGCGATCGCTTCCTCGGCTTTGGCTCGAATGGTGTCATCAAAGCGATCGGCAATTTCCCGCAAGGACTTGGCGATGTAGGTGGGGCCAAAGAAGTTGAATTCCAACCAGGGCACGCCGTAGGTCTCTTCCATGTGCTTGCAAAGATAGTTCATGGAGCGGTAGCAGTGAATCAAATTCAACTTGCCCCGGTGGCTGAGTTTGACTTCATTGAAGGAGCCATCCCCAGAGAATTGGGAGATTACCCGCAGCCCCATTTCCTCCAACAGAATGCGGGAAGACCAGGCATCGCCGCCAATGTTGTAGTCGCCGATGACGCTGACATCGTAGGGGGAGGGAGTGAAGCCCAGTTCCTCGTTGGGAACCTTGTCGGATTTGGCATAGACCCAGTCGCGCACGGTGTCGTTGGCGATGTGGTGCCCCAGGGATTGGGATACGCCCCGAAAGCCTTCACAGCGCACGGGTACCACACTTTTGCCGATCTCCTTCGCCTTCTTTTTAGAGACGGCTTCGATGTCATCGCCGATCAGTCCTACCGGACATTCCGACTCGATGGTGATGCCCTGGCTGAGGGGAAACAGGGTTTCCAATTCGTCGATCACCTTCGCCAGTTTTTTGTCGCCGCCAAAGACGATGTCCCGTTCCTGGTAGTCGCTGGTGAAGTGCATGGTGCCGAAGGTGTCAATGCCCGTGGTGCCGATGTAGTAGTTCCGGCGACCAGCCCAAGAATAATAGCCGCACCCGATGGGGCCGTGGCTGATGTGGATCATGTCCTTGACGGGCCCCCAGACCACACCCTTGGCTCCAGCAAAGGAACAACCTCGGGCGGTCATCACTCCGGGCAGGGATTTGATGTTGGATTTCACACCGCAGTCGGATTTCCCTTCCTCGGTGATGTTGAGGTGCTTTTCCCGCTTTTTGCGGGATTTTTCGGGATAGGCTTCGAGCACCTCCTGAATGATCTGGCGCTTTTCGTCTTGAGTGTAGGTCATGGTGTTGTCCTCAAAGGATAGGTGAGAACCCCCACCTGCGTAAGGCAGGGGTTGGAAATGGGTGTTAAGCGTTGACCAACTG
>DMPD01000328.1:0-380 GCA_003456125.1 Cyanobacteria bacterium UBA8156
TCTGCCCTTGATCCACAATCCAGGGGGACATGAAAAACAAAATTACCCCAGAAACAACCGTGATGCCATGGGCTACCATTTGCCAACCGGCGGTGACCACCAGGGTCGGGCTCAAAAAGTGAATCAGACCCAACCACACCAAATCGGTGGTGCCCAGGGCCAGCCCCAGGGCCGCGACCATACCCAACCCATAGGCCCGGCGGAAGTGGGGGGCCAGGGGCAAGGTGACGTTTTTTTTGCGGTAGCGGTTGGCCTGGCCCGGTGCCAGTTCCTGGACGGTTTCGTTGCGGGCGGGCGTGGCCGCCAACTGTTGGTGCAGGTTCGCCAGGGAGGTCTGGGCCCAACGCTGGGTTTGGGGATCGCTTTGGGTTAACAACCCC
>DMPD01000328.1:741-6499 GCA_003456125.1 Cyanobacteria bacterium UBA8156
GATCGCCTTATCCGCCCGCCCGATTTTCTGGTAGGCCGACACCAACAACATTTGGGCTTCGATCGTCCCAGGCGTTGGGTTGGAAGATTCGGCACAGTAGGCCCTCAACAGGGCAATGGCCTCGGTATACCGACGGCGTACCAGGGCTTCCTTGGCGGCTTTGAGGGACATGGCTACCCCCTAATTGCGACGGAGTTCTTTGCGACCGTTCTGGACAATTTTCAGCATTTCAATCAGTTGCATTTCCAATGTGGCCAAACTGCGATCGCTGTATTCGTCGGCTCCCCGTTGAATATCGTCGCTCTCGGCCGCAATCCGTTGCCGCAGGGCATCGATTTCCTTTTGGGTCTGCCGCCGCATTTGGTTCACTTCTTCGAGGGTTTGTTGCCGCAGTTCTTCGCATTCTTGGTGCACCGTCCGCCGCAACCGCTCTGCTTCCTGTTCTGCCTGCCGCACAATCCCCGACTCTTCCAACATCCGCTCCGACCGCGCCTTGGCCGAAGCCTCGATTTGCTCGGCGTAGCGCTCGGCATCTTCCAAAATTTCTTGCCGCATCTGCAGCAGCTCTTCGGCCTTGGCGATCGCCGGGGGGATATTCAGCCGCACCCGGTCAATCTGCTGGCAAACCCGTTCCTCGTCGATGACCGTCCGCCCCATGATCCGGGGGCCGCTATCCAACAGCATCTCCTCCAGACGATCCAATTCGCGGTGCAAAGCCAGGAAACCATCGGCCCGCTCGCCGGCGGCGTTGGGCAACGGGCGACCGTTGACCCGTTGCGGATCGGCAGAAAGGTTTTCGGGGGGCATAGGGCCTCGCTTGCCAACAATTGTCCGTAATTTTACCCGATCGCCTAAGCCTTGGGAAATCGCTGGGCCAGGGCGATCGCCACGTTGGCGGGCACCAGATGGGCCACCGGGCCGCCAAACCGGGCAATTTCGCGGACAACGCTGCTGCTCAAAAAACTGTACTCGGTGGACGTGACCAAAAATACGGTCTCCAGGTCTTCGGCTAGAGTCTTGTTGGTGTGGGCCATCTGCAATTCCAATTCAAAGTCGGAGACGGCCCGCAAGCCCCGCAGCAAAGCCCGGGCCCCCCGCTGCCGGGCGTAGGTTACGGTTAAACCCTCAAAGGCATCCACTTCGACGTTGGGCAAATGCTGGACGGCCCCCCGAATGAGCTCCACCCGTTCCGCCACCGCAAACAACGGCGTTTTGTTGGGGTTGCGCAACACCGCCACAATTACCCGCTCGAACAACCGACACCCCCGGGCGATCGCATCCAGATGGCCCAAGGTAATGGGATCAAAACTGCCGGGATAGACGGCCAAGGCGGGGGCGGTCATGGTGCTGGCTCCGGTTTGGGGGTCAATTCCTCTGGAAAGGTAGGCGGAATGCGATCGCGCACAATGATGTCCTCCAGCAGGGCTTTGACGATGGGGGCCGCCACCGTCGAACCAAAGGCATCGTCGCCGATGGGTTCATCAATTACGGCCAAGACCACGTAGCGGGGATTGGGTACCGGGAAAATACCAACGTAACTGGTGATTTTTTTGTCGGAATAACCACCGGCTTCGGCTTTTTGGGCGGTACCGGTTTTGCCACCATAGCGATAGCCGGGAATGCGGGCACTCTGGCCAGTACCGGTTTCCACCACCGCTTGCATCATGGTCAAGACTTGAACCGCCGTCTGGGGGGAAAGCACCTGGCGGGGCGGCAGCCGTTCGGGAAGAAACACCTCTTCCCCCGTTTCGTCGGTGAGGGCCCGCACCACATGGGGCACCAATACTTTGCCGTCGCTGGCCAGAATGCCTTGCAATTGCAGCATTTGGATGGGAGTCAACGAAAACCCCTGACCGAAAGCGGTTACCGCCTGCTCCACCCGACTGATCACAAATTCTTCTTGGGGCTTGAGCATACCGGAGGTTTCCGCCGGGAGGTCAATGCCGCTGTATTCCCCCACCCCCATGCGTTCCAGCCAGCCGTAGAAAATGGCGGGAGACAACCGCCGCATGATGTGCACCATGCCCACGTTGCTGGAGCGGGCCAAAACTTGGGCGATGTTGAGGCTGCCCGGCGCTCCTACTTGATCGAAGTCCACGTTGGCAATTTGGCGATCGCTGACGGTAATCAACCCTTCGTCGTAAATCACGGTGTTGGGTTCAATGTTGCCGGTCTCCAGGGCAATGGCGATATTCACGGGTTTGAAGGTGGAACCGGGTTCGTAGAGGTCGGACACCGCCCAGTTTTTGAACAACTCCTGCCGCCCGGCATACTCAAAAAAGCGGTTGGGGTTATAGCTCGGCTCCGTAATCAGGGCCTGCAGCTCGCCGGTACGGGTTTCCATCACCATCACCGCCCCCCGTTTGGCGTTGTAGCGCTGCATTTGTTCCCGCAACACTTTGCGCCCCAACCGTTGCAGGCGCAAATCGATGGTCAGCACCAACCGCTTGTTGTCCACCGACAGCAAGCCGGGGGGGGCATAGGCCGGCAAAATTTTGCCTTGGTTGTTGATCAGCACGCTGGGAAAGACTTGCCGGGGAGTATCCGGGCAGATTTTGGGATCGGGAACCGGATTCAACAAACATTCGTAGGACAACTCCACGCCGGCTTGACCGCGACCGCTCACGTCGGTATACCCCAACACCTGCGCCAGCAAGTCATCTTGCAAATAATAGCGATGGGCGCGCTCCTCCAGTTCGATGCTGCTGAGTTGGCGTTGGGTACGCAGTTCCCGCAGCTGACCGGCGGTGGTCTCCGGCAACAACTCGGCCACCGTGACGCGGCCCGTGACGCCCCGCAACCGTTCCACCAAGGCCTTGGGGTTTTGCCCGGTGACCGGCCCAATCCAATTGGCTATGTCTTCGAGGGTGACTGGCCGCTCCCGTCCCTTGTCTGTAACCCGATCTTTGCGCAGTAGGGTGGGGTAGAAATACAAGGTGTATTTGGGAACGGCAATGGCCAGGGTGCTGCCGTGGCGATCGACGATGCGCCGCCGCGCGACAAACGTCCGGTACTGTCGGGTCTGTTGCATGCGGGCCTTCTCGGTCAACTCCGCAGCCACCAGCACCTGCAAATAGACCAACCGAGCCATCAAGGCCAAGCCCGCTATGACCAGCAAAAGCCACACCAGCACCAGTCGCCGCGGGGGCGAGGGCGGTGCGGTGGGCACCAATGTGGGGAAGGCATTCCGCCCTAGGCTGCGCTTGCGGCTAAGTCCAAACATAATTGTCGAAAGCGATCGCCCCGTTCTTCAAAGTTGCGAAAGGCATCAAAACTCGCACAGGCCGGCGCCAACAATACGGTGTTGACGCCATATTTTCGGGCCAAAACCAACGCCCGCGGTACGGCTTCCTCTAGGGTGATTTGCAGTTCGGCGTGGGGATGATCCGTCAGCCATGCGGCGAAGTTTGGAGCGGCTTCCCCAAACAAAAGTACTGCTGCCGCTTTGGCTTGCAGTTGTTGCAGCCAGGGTTGGGGGTCTCCCGCCTTGGCCTGCCCCCCCGCCAATACAATCGCAGGCTGGGCGATCGCCTCTAGGGCCACCACGGCCGCTTCGTAATTGGTGGCTTTGCTGTCGTTGATAAACTGAATGCCGTCGATACGCACCACCGGCTCCAAACGATGGGGTACTCCCCGAAACCCAGCGGCTCCCTGGGCGATCGCCTCCTTGGCTAAGCCACACAGCTTGGCGGCCCCCACCGCCATCAACAAGTTTTGACGGTTGTGGTGCCCCACCAGTTGCCAATGTTCTAGGGACAAAATGTTTTCCCCGTGGGCCTGCACCCAATTATCGTCGATGGTGACGGCGCTGCCGCTGGTTTCCCCCGTCCACAAAATTTCCCGATCCGGAAACAACCGGGCGCCGTGGGCCGCCAAAAAGGGATCGTCCCGATTCAACACCAAATGCTGGGAGCGGTGCAACAACGCCGCTTTGATGTCCCGGTAGTGCTCCAGAGTGCCGTGTCGATTCAAATGATCCGGGGTAAATGTCGTCCAGATGCCCACCACCGGGGCCACGCTGGGGGCACTCTCGATTTGATAGCTGCTCAGTTCCGCAATCAGCCAATCGGGGCGATCGCCCACCATTTGACCCACCACTTGGCACAAAGCCAAGCCAATGTTGCCGCAGGCGGGAGCGTGTTTGCCGGCCGCTTGAAACATCTGGGCGAGAAGGGCCGTCGTGGTGGTTTTGCCGTTGGTGCCCGTGATCCCTACCCAAGGAATCCCCTGACAAAATTGCCACGCCAGTTCCGCTTCCCCCATCACCGCTACCCCCAGCGATCGCGCCACTCCCAGCGCTGGGTGTTGCCAAGAAATGCCAGGGCTCACAACCAAAGTTTGGGGACGATGGGCAGCGGTGGCGACGGCTTCCGGCGTGAGGTCGAGCCCCAAGGCAACCGCAATACCGGCATCCTGCAACACTTGGGCCCGCTCTTGAAACAGGGCATCGCTCTGGCGCTCCCAAACCTGCACACGCCAACCCCGACGGGTCAAGAGCAGGGCGGCGGCCATCCCCGATTTGCCTAAACCAAATACCCAAGCGGTTTGCGTCACCCCATCTACCCCTTTCTTGGGATGCTATTTTAGTGCATCTTTGGGCTTTTCGCGACGGCGGGCTGCCAATTCGGCGTACACCAAATCCAAATCGGTGCCGCAATGGGCCAAAGCCACCAACAGGTGGTACAACACATCGGCGGCTTCGGCGGCGATCGCCCCCTGTTCCCGGTCTTTGCAGGCCATCACAAACTCTACGGCTTCTTCCCCAATCTTTTTCAGGATGCGGTTGTCGCCCCCCGCCAGCAATTTGCAGGTGTAGGATTCCGGCTGCGGGTTGCGTTGTCGCTCCTGGATCACGGCAAACAAAGATTGCAATGGATCGAGTAACGGATCGGGTAACGGGTCGGGTTCGGCCATGGGTTCTCAATCCAAAAATTGCAAGGTGCGGGGGCCCGCCACCACTTCCCCCAGAAGCACGGGCTGTTCAGCCTGAAAGTGACTCAGGGTCGATTTTACGGCAGTGGGGGGCACCACCACCGCCATGCCAATGCCCATGTTGAAGGTACGATACATTTCCTCCCAATCCACATCCCCCACTGTGGCCAACCACCGAAACAACGGCGGCACTTCCCAACCACGGCGATCGATTTGCACCCCCTGCCCTTCCCCCAAACACCGGGGCAGGTTTTCGGGGAGCCCCCCCCCGGTAATGTGGGCCAAACCATGGATGGGCAAGCCGGCCCGCCGCGCCGCCAACAGGCTTTGGACATAGATGGCGGTGGGCGTTAACAGCAAATCTCCCAACGGGCGATCGGCAAAGGGGGGAATGAAATCCCAGGCGTACCCGGCTACAATCCGTCGGGCCAGGCTGTAACCGTTGCTGTGCAGGCCGGTGCTGGCCAGGCCAATCACCCGATCGCCCACCTGCACCGCGCTCCCATCCAACAGCTCGGCTTTTTCCACCACGCCGACGCAAAACCCCGCCACATCGTAGCGATCGCCTTCATAAAAACCGGGCATTTCGGCGGTTTCTCCCCCAATCAGGGCACACCCCGCCTGCACGCACCCATCGGCAACCCCCTTCACCACTTCGGCGAGGGCGGCGGGGGCCAACTTCCCGGTAGCCAAATAATCCAAGAAAAACAAAGGCTCGGCCCCGACCGTCGCAATGTCGTTGGCGCACATGGCCACCAAGTCGATGCCAATGGTGTCATGCTTTTGCAGGGCGCGGGCCACTTCCAGCTTGGTGCCCACGCCGTCG
>DMPD01000328.1:6822-7055 GCA_003456125.1 Cyanobacteria bacterium UBA8156
TGGTGCCCACGCCGTCGGTGCCAGCCACCAACACCGGCTGCCGATACCCGGCCGGTAGCTCAAAGCACCCGCCAAATCCGCCCAAACCGCCCAAAACCCCCGGCCGAAAGGTGCGGGCCACGTCGCCCCCAATCCGGCGCACGAGATCGTATCCGGCGGCGATGTCCACCCCTGCGGTTTTGTAGTCCATACCCTACCCCCCCAATTCCTGCGATCGCTGGGCCGCGGCTACC
>DMPD01000279.1 GCA_003456125.1 Cyanobacteria bacterium UBA8156
TGCCCGTAGAAACCGGCCCTGAAAAGGTAGCCAGTGCGATCTAGGGCAGCTTTTCGGTCACCCTGGGCAACGAACAGTGGGGTGGCGTGCAGGCCACCCTGCAATGCTAAGATGGCGTGGAAAATACAACGGTAAATCCCTCAGCAAATAGGGAATTAATGGCAGGAGAAGCGCAGGTGGGAATTGTAATTCAAGGTGTATCCAAGTGGTTCGGCGACTTTCACGTCTTGCAAGACATCGACATAGAAGTTGGCACGGGGTCGCTGGTTGCTTTGCTCGGCCCTTCCGGCTCTGGCAAAAGCACCCTGTTGCGCTTGATTGCCGGACTGGAGTTGCCGGATACGGGCCGCATTTTCTTGACGGGGGAAGATGCCACCTACCGGGATGTTCGGGAGCGCAACATTGGTTTTGTGTTTCAGCACTATGCTCTGTTCAAGCACATGACCGTGCGCCAGAACATCGCCTTTGGTCTGGAAATTCGCAAAGCCACCAAGAAATTTATTCAAGACCGGGTGGATGAATTGTTGGGACTGGTGCAGTTGCAGGGATTGGGGAACCGCTACCCTTCGCAGTTGTCGGGGGGGCAGCGGCAACGGGTGGCCCTGGCCCGGGCTTTGGCGGTGCAACCCAAGGTTTTGTTGCTCGATGAGCCTTTTGGGGCCTTGGATGCGCAAGTCCGCAAGGAATTGCGGCAGTGGCTACGGCGCTTGCACGACGATATGCACGTGACCACGGTATTCGTCACCCACGACCAAGAAGAGGCGATGGAGGTGGCCGATCGCATCGTGGTGATGAACCGCGGGCGGTTGGAACAAGTTGGTACCCCGGCGGAGATTTACGATGCCCCCACCAGCGAGTTTGTGATGCAGTTTATTGGCCCGGTGAACGTTTTGCGGGGGGAGCATGGGTTGGCCTGCACGGTCGGAGAGCGGGTGTTTGTCCGGCCTCACGATGTGACCATTGAAACCACTCCCGATTCCGGCTCAGTACCCGCTCGGATCCGCCGCATCATCAATTTGGGTTGGGAAGTGCAAGTCGAATTAAACTTACGGGACGGTCAGGCATTGGTGGCTCACCTCCCCCGCGATACCTTTGAAGGGTTGCGGTTGTGGGTTGACCAAGAAGTGTTTGTATCCTCCAAAGAGGCCCGCTCCTTTACTCCTGACTATGCGATTTAGCCCCCCTACCCCATGATGGAACTTTCGGCCAAGTTGGAATATGGGCTGCTGGCCCTGCTGGAGTTGACCCCCCACTACGAAGCCCAACGGGCACTTGGCACCCAAGAAATTGCCGCCAAACAAAACATCCCCGATCGCTACCTGGATCAGATTTTTGGCGATCTGAAGCGGGCAGGGATCGCCCGCAGCTATCGCGGCCCCAAGGGGGGCTATACCCTGGCCCGGGCCCCTCAAAATATTTCGTTGCTCGATGTGCTGCAGGCTTTAGAATCCCCTAGCCCCCGCGATCGCCCAGGGGATGGCCCTCCCGAACGCCGCGCCATCTGGAAAACTTGGCTGGCTTTGCAGGAAAAGATTGATACCCATCTGCAAACCATTACCTTAGACAAGCTCTACCGCGATTGCCGCCAGTTGGAAGCCAGCCGCTGGATGTATTACATCTGAGGGAAACGGTTCAAACCACCAACCAGCCAAACACTTCGCCCACGGTCAGCCGTAGTTCCGAGGCCATGGGGGGCACCGATAACACCGCCGTGGGTTCTTCCCAAACGGTGGGGAGTTGTTGGGGAGCATAGGCCATCACCGTTTGTTCTGCGGGATCGATCAGCCAGCCCATCTGGGTACCGTGCTGCAGAGCGTGCAGGATGTTGCGGATCACCTTGGTTTGGCTTTGATCGGGGGATAAAATTTCAATTGTCCAATCGGGGGGCAGGGCAAAGCTGTTGGCGATCTCACCGTTGGCATCTCGGGGGATGCGCTCCCAGGCAAACACGGCCACATCGGGCACGGTAGAGCGTCCACCAAAGGTACAACGCAATTCGACAAAAGCCTCGGCAATTTTTTGCGGGCTCAGGGCCATGTAGATGGCAGTAGCCAGAAGCGTTTGCATTCGGCTATGTTTCCCTTGGGGCATAGGTTTTTGGATGATTTGACCATCGATGTACTCGCTGGCTGGTTTGGTTTCCGGCAACTGCAAAAACTCGGCTAAGGTGAGGGTTGGCGATACGATTTGAACCATGGTTGGCTCCCAATTTTCTCCAGTGTACGCCCAGCAGGAAGAGGGTATGAATGCTTTGCAAGCGGGCTTGAGCCGTGTTCAGGCCGGGGATTTGACCGGAGGGGCCGCCGCCTTCCGGGAAGCGATCGCCCAGTCTCCCGACCTGGCGGAGGCCCATTACAACCTGGGCAATGTGTTGGTGCCGTTGGGGCAAATCGAGGAAGCGATCGCCGCCTACATCGAAGCGATTCGATGCGAGCCCACGTTTGGGGATGCCTACTGGAATTTGGCGAATGTGTATTGGGGGCAGGGGGCCGCCATCACGGCGCGGGTCTGGGTAGAGCGGGGGTTGGCCAAGGGGTCCCTCACCCCCGCGGTGGGCTACGGCTTGCTGGGGGACATTTGCGCCACCGAACCCGACGGCGAGGAACGGGCGATCGCCGCCTATACTCAGGCTTTGCAAATCAATCCGGGCAACGGAGTGGTGTGGCGCAATTTGGGGATTGTGCAGGCGCGGCGGGGCCACCATGAGGCCGCCCTCCAGGCGTTAGCCCAAGCCACAGCGTTGCAACCCGCAGACAGCGAAGCTTGGTTCCATTTGGGAGCGGTCTACAGCGATCGCAACGAACTGGCGAAGGCATTGCCGTGTTGGGAACGGGCGATCGCCCTCAACCCGTTGGATGGTCGGGCCCGGCGGCAACACGCCTTGGCTTTGCCGATTGTCTACGAAACCGAGGCGGAGGTGCAACGATGGCGACAACGCTATACCGAAAACCTGATGGAATTTGGGGAATGGGCCCGCCAACATCCGACGGCGGCCTTGCCGGGGATAGCCTTTGCCACCAACTTTTTGTTGTCCTACCAGGGGCAGGACGATCGTCCATTGCAGCGTGCCTACGGCGACGTGGTGCGGGACGTGGTGTCTCGGGTGATTCCCCAATTCAGCCAGCCGTTGGCGATGCCGCCGGGGCCGCCGTGGCGGGTGGGGTACGTATCCCGTCATCTGTACGGACATACCGTCGGCAAACTGGCCGTGGGTTGGGTAGAAGGCACCGATCCGGTGGCCTTTCAGGTGTTTTGCTATCACGCCGGCACGATCCAAGATGAAATCACCGATCGCTTTCGCCAATCCAGCCATCGTTTTTACCATCTGCCCGGACGGCAATGGGAGGACATCGCCGCCCAGATTCGCCAAGACGATTTGCATATTTTGGTGTACTTGGATGTGGGGATGGATCCCTTGATGACGGTGTTGGCGGCGATGCGGTTGGCGCCGATTCAGGGGGTGGGGTGGGGGCACCCCGTCACCACCGGCTTGCCCACCCTGGATTTCTTTTTATCTAGTCGAGCTAAGGAGCCGCCGGACGGCGATCGCCACTACCGGGAAACCCTCGTGCGGCTGCCGGGAATTGGTCTGTACTATCGCCCCCCCTTGCTGCCGCCGCCGGCCCTGCCCGCAGGCCTGCGCCCCCCGGTGTTGTTGTCCTGCCAATCGCCCTTCAAGTATTTGCCCCAGGACGATGCCCTGTGGGGTGAAATGGTGGCCCGCTTGCCCCACGCCCAACTGGTATTTGTGGGGTTTGCTCCCCACAGCCCCATCACGGCCACGTTTCAACAGCGCTTGAACCGGGTAATGAGCAGCGATCGCTACCGGCTGCTGCCTTCCTTGCCCCATTGGGAGTACCTGGCCCTGAACCGGGCGGCCACCGTGTTTTTGGACGTGCCGGCCTGGTCGGGGGGCCACACCGTCTTGGAGGCGATCGCCTGTGGGTTGCCGGTGGTGACTTGGCCCGGGGCCCTGATGCGGCAACGCCACGCCTACGGCATTTTGCAAACGTTGGGGGTGACCGATACCGTAGCCGGTGATCCCGCCGATTACGTTGCCAAAGTGGTGCGGTTGGTCACCGACCCGGCATACCGCACCCAAATCCAGAGCCAGATGGTTGCCAATGCCCACCGGTTGTACAACAATCCCGACTGTGTGGCGGCCCTCGAAGATTTTTACCGCCGGGCGATCGCCAGCACGGGCTAGCCGGGCCACAATGGGAAGGGTTTACAACAATTCCCATGAATCCTTGGCTGACCCTCCCCTACGAACCGGCTTTTGCCACCCTGGGGTCCGATTTTTACGCCGAAGTATCGGCGGCATCCTTTCCCCAGCACCTTTTGCGTTGGCGCAACGATGACCTGTTGCCCCAACTCGGCCTCGACCCCAACGCGGTTCGCGACGAAGATTGGATCGAAGCCTTTGGGTTGTTTCGGCGCGATCGCCCGTTTTTGGCCATGGCGTACCACGGCTACCAATTTGGGCAGTACAACCCCCGATTAGGGGACGGGCGCGGTTTTCTGTATGGGCAAGTCCGCGGTCGCGACGGACACCTGTACGATTTGGGCACCAAAGGTTCTGGGCAAACCCCCTACTCCCGTCACGCCGACGGCCGCCTCACCCTCAAGGGGGCGGTGCGGGAAATTTTGGCGGCGGAAGCCCTGCACCGGTTGGGGGTGACCACCTCCCGTTGTCTGTGTGCGATCGAAACCGGCGAACAACTGTGGCGGGGGGGTGAACCCTCTCCCACCCGTTCGGCGGTGATGGTGCGTTTTTCCCGCTCCCATGTCCGCTTTGGCACCTTCGAGCGGCTGCACTACCTGCAACGGCCCGACCTGGTGGGCCAGTTATTGGATTGGACGATCCGCACCTATTACCCCCACTTGGGGGAGCCGGGGCCCGATACCTACGGTGCTTTTTACGGCGAAGTGGTGGAGCGCACGGCCATTTTGTGTGCCCAGTGGATGGTGGCCGGCTTTTGCCACGCGGTGTTGAACACCGACAATATGTCGATTGTGGGGGAAAGTTTCGATTACGGGCCCTACGCCTTCTTGCCCAACTACGATCCCGGCTTCACCGCCGCCTATTTCGATGACATGGGGCGCTACAGCTACGGCAATCAGCCCCACGCTTGCTACTGGAATTTGCAGATGTTGCAGGTGCCCCTGCAGGCGGCGATCGCCTCCGATGTCCTGGAGCAAGGCTTGGCTCGGTTTGCCCCCACCTACCGCCAGACCTACCAAACCCGGTTTTTGCAACGCCTGGGGTTGCCCAACCTCCCCGATGACCTCGCCACCGACTTGATTTTGGCCACGCTCAAACTGCTGGCCGTTGCGACCATGGGCTACGCCGAATTTTTTGACCAACTCCGGGATGGTTTTACCCCCGATCGCCCCGACAGCCTGTTGGCGGATGTGGTCTGGCCCGGCGACGAAGCCCTCGATCGCTGGCAAGTCTGGCAAAACCTCTACGGTACAGCCCTGCGCAAAACCGCCGACTGGGAAGCCGTGCCGGCACGGTTGCGGCAGGCCAATCCCACCACCACCTTGCTGCGGCCGGCGATCGAAGCGGTCTGGGAAAAAATCGTCACGGACGATGACTGGCAACCCTTTCAGCAGCTGGTTGCCGCCCTGCGCGCCGAGTAGTAAGCATCGGCCCACCGGGTTAGCACGAACTCAGTTTCCCCACTGTTCCCCTCTAGCAATGACTTCTGGCTCCACCCCGGGAGAGGGGCGGGAGGTGAGGGTCAAACCGCAGCGCTGAGCGCGGTTCTAAGCAGCCTGGCTCCTGCTGCAAATCATTCCCACAACCGTTTGCCTTCGGGGCCCGCCAACCGCCGATGGGTATCGAACAACAGGGCCGGGATGTTCAGGTGTTCGGGGCACTTCGGCAAACACTCACCGCACTCGGTGCATTGGTGGGGGCGGGTGCCCGGAAACCAGTGTCCCGCCTTCTCAAACATGTTGTAGCGGTAGCGGCCAAATTCCACCATGTCGAAGGCCACCGCCAAATTGCGCAAACGCAACGCTTCCGGAATGTGAATGCCTTCGGGACAGGGCAAACACTGAAAACACTGGGTGCAGCGATCGCCCGCCAACACCCGGTATTGAGCATCCAAGCGCTGTCTCACTTCTTGTTCCAGGGGAGTCAACGGCCCATCGTTGTCCCAGGCCGCTTGATGGGTCATCACCTCCGCCGGGTTGGCCGCCCCCAAACTCAGGGTGTGCACCCGTGGATCGGACAACAAAAAGCGATCGTTGAAGTAGAGGGGGGTCAGCGGTCGGCACAATTCCTGCAACAACGGCGGCGGGTTGTACAGCATTCCCCCCTTATCCGACGGCGAAATGATGAACACCCCCATATCCTTCTCGTGGGCCCGTTGCACCGCCGGCTCATTCCGTTGATTGAAGTAGTAATAATGCAAATTCACCGAGGCGAACATATCCAGGTCGATCGCCGCCAAAATCACCTCCAAACTGCCGTGGGTGGAAAAACCCACATGGCGGATGCGACCGTCGGCCACCGCTTCCTGTACGGCTTTCATGCACCCTCCGGGATTTTTCACCATGGCCAGGTGTTCCCAAGTATTGATGCCGTGAATATCAAAATTGTCGATGTAGTCCACGTTCAACCGGGAGAGCGATCGCCGAATCAGATCGGCCATGGTTTGGTAGTCGGCGGTGGGGGGGATTTTGGTGGTGAGGTACAGGCGATCGCGCTGACGATGGAGACCCGCGCGCATGGCCGCCCCGATGAACTCCTCACTTTGGCCATAGCCTTTGGCGGTTTCCAGATGGTTGATGCCCACCGCCATCGCCTCAAAAATCGTCGCTACGGCATTCTCCTCCGATTGCAGGTAGCGCATGGTGCCCAACGAGAACACCGGCAACCGCATTTCCGTTTGGCCGAAGCGACGGTAGCGCATTATTTCCCCTCGTCCAGGTTGGCGGTGCCCGCCAAGCTGCGATCCAGTTGCATCCGGGTTTCCATCTGCCGCAGGAAGTAACCGGTCATCATGGCCGAACCCAGCAACCCCGCCAGGTTTTCCCGGTTGGTGGTGATTTCCACGTTGAAGTGGGGGGCCGGCAACAGACCCACCAAATTTTGGACGTTTTGGGACACAATCTGCCGCACTTCCGGGCTGATGGCTTGGGCGACCTCGGAAAGGGTTTCCGGCGATTGGTTTTTCAGGTAGGTCAACAACGGGTTATCACCGGCGGGCAATTCGTTGAGGTCAAACATCGACGGTACCTCGACTCACAGAACGCCTCTATTTTGGCACCGCTGACATTGGGTGGGGGGCGGGAAAACCGAATGGCCAGACCTGATGAACCGGTTTTGACGTGGGTTAGCGACTGGTCGCCAAGATAAACGCCATGCCTACCCCCAACCCCACCACAATGGTCAACACATAGCTTTGGGATTGACCGCTGACGGTGTACTTCAGGCGATCGCCCCCAGCCATCGAAGCACTGCCCACCCAATTCACCAGACCATCCACCAAACGGCGATCGCTCCACGCCAACAACTGTGATAATCCCCCCACCACCGCCACCACCGTCCGGCGGTAAAACGGCACTACGTACAAATCGTAAGCCAAGGCATCTTGAAAAGATTTCCAAAAAAGAGCGAGGGGGCGGGGGGGCAACGGGACGACGCTGCCCGGCGCGTACCCTGATCGCACGTAGATCCAGGCCGCCGCCAGAATGCCCACCAGGGCCGAACCCACCACCAACGCCACCAGTGGCTGCGGCAAGGCCGCCGGCAACCCCTGCCAACTCACCAACAGCAACGGCGCATGGAGGTTCAACCCCACCAACACCAGCAGCGGAATGGCCACCAACCACCCCACCTCCGGCGTGCGATGGGTCTTCGGCTGCCGTCGCCCCAAAAACACCAGGGCGAAAATGCGGGTCAATCCAAAAGCCGTCGTGCCGTTCACCAACAACAAGACCGCCACCAAAATCGGCGCGGTGCCCCAAAACCGTTGCCCCCAATCCAACAACGTCCAAAAATTGCCCAGGGGCAGCAAAGCCACCGTCGCCACCGACCCCGTCCCAAACGCCAAAGCCGTCGCCGGCATCCGCCCGCCAATGCCCCCCATCTCCGTCAAATCCTGGGTCATGGTGGTCATGGCGATCGCCCCGGTGCTCATAAACAACAGCGCCCGCGCCAGCCCATGGGTCAGCAAAAAAGCCAAAGCGAAAGACTCTTCGTGCATCCCCACCGCCACAAACACCAATCCCAAATAGGCACTGGTGCCGTGGGACAAGGCTCTTTTGATGTCTACCTGGGCGATCGCCACCAGGGAAGCCCCCACGGCAGTGATGGCACCAATGGCCACCAAGGCTACCCGCGTTGCCGGGAACAAATCCAACACCGGGGTGAGCCGCACCAAAACATAGGCACCGGCGGCCACCACTACCGAATTCCGCAACACCGAGGCCGGGTTGGGCCCCTCCATGGCCTCATCCAACCACAGGTGCAAGGGCACTTGGGCGCACTTGCCCGTGGGCCCCGCCATCAACGCCAACCCCAGCAATGCCCCCGCCACCGGATGGTGAGCCCAAAATTCCTGGGTGCTCGGTCGGGCGGCCCAAGCCGCCAAATCATCGAAGTTCAAACTGCCGGCGATCGCCGAGAGCACCACAATCCCCATCAACAAAAACAGGTCGCCCACCCGCTTGGTCCAAAAAGCATCCCGGGCCGCCGTCACCACCAGCGGCTGGGCATACCAAAACCCCACCAGCAAATAGGTGGAAACCGTCAACAGCTCCAGCAGACCATAGCTCAACAGCAAAGAATCGCTCAGGGCGACCCCGCTGAGGGCCGCCTCGAAAAACCCCACCAGGGCATAAAA
>DMPD01000120.1 GCA_003456125.1 Cyanobacteria bacterium UBA8156
TTCTTTCCGCGCTCTCTCCGCCCCCCCCTCGGGGGGGGGGGGGGGGGGGTGGGGTGGGGGCAAACCTCTCAAAGTTAATTAAAATGACTATAATTGGGGTCGCGGTACTTACGGCCGACCCCATTCTGGGTGGGGAGCAAGTGGCGATCGAGCATCGCCAGCAAATCTGATTCTGCAAAAGGCTTGCGTAGGGTGGCCGTAGCCCCAACCGCCTGGGCCCGTTGTGAGATCGCGGGAAATTCCTGCTGGGTGGCAATCACAAACGGGGTTTTGGCAAATTGTGCCGACTGCCGCAACATGGCACACAGTTGGTAGCCGTCCAGCCCCACCAATTCCCCATCCCCGACAATGAGATGGGGTTGCACCTGAAACACCAAACCGAGGGCCCGTATGGGATCGGTGACCGCGGCCACTTGGTAGCCCTGACGACCCAAGAGGTATTCCACCGTCCGACATACGGTCAGGCTGCTATCCACCCAAACCACCGTGCCTTTGTGGGAGCGGGGCCGCTGCCCGGCCCCTGCCGGCAACAAAACCACAGACTGGGCCACGACCAACGGTTGCAGGGCGATCGCGATCGCCAGCAGAGAATTTTGGCTGTAGCGCGCCAACCGCCGCAGGGAAGTTTTGCCGTCCAACCACGTCGGGTCTAAGTGCAGCCCAGCCAAGGCTGCGCCCAAATCCTCCTCCGTACGCCGGAGCAAGCGCTGTTCCGGATGGCGAAAGGTGGGGTACAAGCGCTTCCATTGCTGGACTTCTCGCAAGGCTTCGCGACACAGCCCCAACGGGTCGAAGGCAGCCAGATGGGGAGCTAAGCCCCGCTGGGACTCAAACGCAAACCGACCTTCGCAAAGGGGCAACACATCGAACAGCACCTCCGCCACCATGTGCTGCAAGATGTTACGGGCATCGAGGGGTGGCAGGTGGCCGTGGCGCACCACCGCCCACAAACCGTTGTATTCCAACGTCTCGTTGCCACCGGTGGTCTTTTCCAGGGCCCGCAACAACGAAGTGCCGTGCAGATAGTCTCGCAAACGGTTCCCCTGTCCTTCCGCGCTGGTGGCGTAGAGGATGCGTCCCCCTTCCCAAAACACAAACCAAAACCGACCGGTGAGGGTCTCAATCAACAGTTCACCCGTGCGTTGCTCACGGGCCAAAGTCCGAAATACGCTACTTACATCGATCTCGCGGAGATTTCCTTGCACGATCGCGTCCCTGCGTGCGGGTACGTTGTCTCTTTGAACCTGTGTTCACCCTACCACAAGGGCGAATCAGTCCATCTGGGCATCGAGGCGTTGTTGAGCCACCACCGCAGCGGCCGCCACCTGCGGATGGGTATCCTTGGTCAAAAATTGCAGGGCCTGGCGACTTTTGGGCGTGGGCAAATTGCCCAGGGCTTCGGCCAACCGTTGCCGCACCAACCAATCCTCTGCCTGCGCAAACGTCAGCAACTTATCGACGCAACGACGATCGCCAATTTCCCCCAAAGCCGCGATCGCGGCCTGTTGCAAGACCACCTCCGGGCTGTCGAGGGCCCCCACCAGGGCTTCGTAGGCGCGGTTATCCCCCAGATTGCCCAAAGAGACCGCCGCACTGAACCGCACCAACCATTCCGTGTCTTCGTAAAACGTGCGCAGCAGGGGTTCAAAGGCGCGGATGTCTCCCAAGTAGCCCAGGGCCCCCGCAGCGGCGGCCCGCATGCTGTAGTCGGTTTCGGTCTCCAAGAGGCGCACCAAGACCGGCAGGCAGGCGGCCGTGGGTTTCACCCCCAGGGCAAAAATGGCCATCCCCCGCACGTTGTCGTTGCGATCGTCGATCACCTTCAGGATCAGCGGCACCGCCGCTTCTGGCTCCACATCCTTGAGGGCGGCCAACCCCAACAGGCGATCGCGGGAATTTTCGCTTTCCAATTGCTGCGCGATGGCGACCAAATCGGTCATGGCGGATAGGGGTAACGGAACAGTGTTTATTGTAGCCGTGGCACAATGATCCCACCCTACCCCCAATCCCTATGCTGAAGGTGGCACTGGCTCAGTTAAACCCCACGGTGGGCGATCTGCAAGGCAACGGTCTAGCCATTGCCCAAGCGGCGATCGCGGCCACCCAAGCCGGCGCCGAGTTGTTGGTAACACCGGAACTGGCATTGTGTGGGTATCCACCCCGAGATTTGTTGTTGAATCCCGATTTTGTGAGCGCTACGGGTCGGGCCCTCACCACCCTCGCCGCCCAATTGCCGCCCCAATTGACCGTATTGGTGGGTACCGTAGCCCCCAATCCCCAAGCCGGTCAGGTGGGAGCCAAACCCTTGTTCAACAGTGCAGCGCTCCTCCAAGGGGGGACAGTGCAGCGTTTTTTCCACAAAAAACTGTTGCCCACCTACGATGTCTTTGATGAAGACCGGTACTTTGCACCGGGACAAGGCAGCAATCGGTTTGATTGGAAGCAGTACCAGATTGGGGTCGCCATTTGTGAAGATGCCTGGAACGACGAAACCTTTTGGGAGCACAAAGCCTATCCGATCGATCCCATTGCCGCCCTAGCCGACTGCGATTTTTTGGTCAACCTCTCGGCTTCCCCGTTCGCCACCGGCAAGCAGCACCTGCGGGAACGGCTGTTTGGCCACGGGGCCCAACGCTGGCAGTTGCCCACCCTCTGCGTCAACCAAGTGGGCGGCAACGACGACTTGATTTTTGATGGCGGGAGCTTTGTGTGCGATCGCCAGGGGCAAGTTGTGGCGCGGTTGCCGCAGTTTGCCGAAGGCTTGGCCGTGGTGGATGTGTTCCCCGACAAAGTGCAAGGAGAGATCTCTCCCCTCCCCTCGCTGCCCGAAGCGGAAATCTGGGAAGCCTTGGTCTTGGGTCTGCGGGATTATGCCCGCAAATGCGGTTTCCACAAAGTGGTGTTGGGCCTCAGCGGCGGCATTGATTCAGCTCTGGTGGCGGCGATCGCCGCGGCGGCGGTGGGGCCAGCACAAGTCCTGGGGGTATTGATGCCGTCCCCTTACAGTTCCCAACATTCGATCGTCGATGCCCAAGCTCTGGCGGCCAACCTGGGGATTGCCACCCAAATGTTGCCCATTGGGCCCCTCATGGCCGAAGCCGATCGCACCTTGGGGCCCCTATTTACCGGCACCCCGTGGGGCCTCGCCGAAGAAAACCTGCAATCCCGGCTCCGGGGTCTGCTGTTGATGGCCGTATCCAACAAATGGGGCCACCTCTTGGTATCTACCGGCAACAAATCGGAAATGGCGGTGGGGTATTGCACCCTGTACGGCGATACCAACGGCGGCTTGGCGGTCATCGGCGATCTGCCCAAAACCCAGGTGTATGCCCTCTGTCGCTGGCTCAACCGCGAGCGGGAAATCATTCCCGAAAACATCCTGACCAAGCCCCCCAGTGCCGAACTCCGCCCCAACCAACGGGATCAGGACTCTTTGCCCCCGTACGAAGTCCTCGATGATATTTTGGAACGGCTGTTGGTGCAACGGCAGGCAATCGCCGAGATTGTGACCGCGGGCCACGATCCGGCCACCGTGACCCTGGTGCAACGGTTGGTGACCAAGGCGGAATTCAAACGGTGGCAGGCCCCCCCCACCCTCCGGTTGCACAATCGGGCCTTTGGCTCCGGGTGGCGGATGCCCCTGGCCGCCCGTCGTACCGAGTTGCCGTGAAATCCATCGCCCTCAGGGCTGCGGCAAGAGTGGCTCCACCACCAGTTGTTCGTTCACCCGGAACACCACCCGGAAAGCAACGGTTGGTTTTGCCTCAGCCGTCGGCTCCAGCAAAGACTTTAACGGTAATTCCTCATCCAGGGGAACCACACGACCACGGGCGATCGCCGCGGTTTCCGGCGTGGGTTCGTACTTCACAATCTGGCCATCCGCATCCACCGTTACGGTGAACACCGCATCGGTGCCAAACGTAATGGGATTGCGCCACGCCCGATCCAACCGCGTGAACAAATCCTGACGCAACCGGTCCACGGTCTCCGGGGCGGGATCGGGGTCAGTCGAGCCTGGGCCAGTCGCCACGGGCTGGGTAGGCACCGGCGGTGATTCCAACCCTTTCTCTTCAACGGGTTCGGGTACCGGCAGCAACGACAACGCCACCGCCGCCACCACCACACTGAGGGCCCCCGCCACCGCCGCCATGGGGAACCGCATCCGCCGCAACAACGGCGATGCCTGCTGCAACGCCGGCAACACCGGCACCACATCCGGTAGGGTTTCGGGGTCGAGTCCCAACCGATCCAAGCTGTCTTGCAGATCGAACAATTGAACGGTGTCCAAAACCACCTCGTAGGCTTCGGCCGCGTCTTCTGTCTTCACCCGCAGGCGGTGGGTGCCCGCCGTCGCCACGGTCAACTGCACCGCCCCCACCTGCACTTCCCCCAAACTCTCCTCGCCCCAGCCCGCCGTCAATACCCCTTGGGTATAGGTCGCCACGGCGGCCGCCAACTGCTGCAACAAGTCCTTGCCCCCAGCGATCGTCACCGGCACATGGAAGAACCGACAGGCAAAATGCGTCAAAATGGAGACCTGTTGCGGGGCCTCACCGGCGGCAATGCCCTCCAGTTCCAGGGCACAATTGGGCGTATTGTAGGCGCGAAACAGAGGCATCCCTACACCGCCTTTGCCAACAGGGCATTCCAGAGCCGCAGAGTTCCCGATTCACCACTCGCAAACAACAACTGGGTAAAGATGCTCACGGCCAGTTCCCGCAACTCTTCATCGTTGAGGGGGAGCGGTTTTTGCATCCGTCTGCGGTACAACTGCCGAAACCGATCCAAGGAATTTTCTAGAAACTGCTGGTTTTGCTGCAAACCCAAAGCCTCGATTTTGCCAGCCCGCACCTGGGCTTCGGTCGTCACCAACAGCCGCAAATGCACCGTCAACAATCGCGCCAACCCCGACACCAACAACACCAAAGCCCGGAGTCCTTCCCAATCCAAGGCTTCCCGCTGGTAGTGCCTCCGCAAAGCGTTGGCGTTGCGCATTTGCCAAAGCCGGACACGATGGGGCACATAGTCCGTGAGCTTTAATTCTGCCGCCAACAGCACGATCGCCTCGATCGCCGTCAGGTCAATGCATTCCAACCCAATCAACAGGTTGTCCACATCCAAACACAGGGAGCGAGGGCAAGACACCCCAAAGCGCGGGGGCACTACCAAAGTCGCTACGCCCACCCGTACCAGGTTCATATTCAAGGTGTCGTCGGCCCGCTCAGGGCTGGGGCCGGTGGTGAGGTCGGGAGTTTGCACTTGCATCACTTCATCGTACCAAAAGCTACCCTACCAAAACCGGCCGTACCCAAAACGGGGCCCAGATGAGTCTTAGCCCGGGGAACCATCGCTCCCAGCCACCGGCAGAGGGGGTTAAGCCTGACGAGAATAGTACTCGATTACCAGCAGCTCATCGATGTTGAGCGCCACCCATTCCCGCTCGACCCGCGACAACACCTTGCCAGTCAGCTTGCCTTTGTCCAATTCCAGGTGGCTGGGGACAGTCGCCAGACCCGGAAATTCCAGGTTTTGTTCCACCAGTTTCCGGGAATGTTCGCGATCGCGCACCGAAATCACGTCACCGGGTTTGCAGTTGTAGCTGGGGATCGAAACCACCCGGCCGTTGACCGTAAAGTGTTTGTGGTTCACAATTTGCCGCGCCGCCGGAATGGTGGGGGCAAATCCCAACCGGAATACAATGTTATCCAGCCGCATTTCCAACAGTTGCAGCAACACCAACCCGGTGGAACCTTTCACCCGCCGCGCTTGCCGCACATACCGCAGCAATTGCCGCTCGCTCACGCCGTAGTTGAACCGCAGCTTTTGCTTTTCCATCAACCGGCGGGCAAACTCCGACGGCTTTTTCCGCTCCTGACCGTGTTGACCGGGGGGATAACTGCGTTTGGCCCCTTTGCGCGTCAACCCTGGCAGATCGCCCAACCTTCTCACCACGCGCAGGCGCGGCCCCCTGTATCGCGACATGTCTCCTTCTGACCCTTGCTGTGAAAAATTTCCAGAATACCCAGTATATGCCAACTCTCTCCAAACGTCGCAACGATTTTGCGGACACCCCAGAGACACCGCGACTTGCTGGGGAGGCTTCTGCCCGGAGCCGAGAAACAATGCCATAATGAACGCTGGCAATGACCCAGGGAGGGGGAGTCCTTTGACGCAGGCTATCAACTTACCCAAGATCGACGAGTTTTTGCAGGAATTGGCCACCATCCAACAGCAGAGCGCCAAACGCATTGCCATTTTGGGTTCGCGCCATGTGCCCCTCACCCACCAACACCTGATTGAGTTATTGGGCTATGCCTTGGCGCAGGCGGGGAATCGCATTTTAACTTCGGGGGCGATGGGCACCAATTTTGCGGTGATTCGGGGGGTGTTGCGGGCCGATCCCAACCTGTTGACGGTGATTTTGCCCCAGAGTTTGGCCCGCCAGCCGCAAGATTCGCGGGAGCAACTGGAAAATGTGATTCATTTAATTGAACATGGAGAACACGATACGCTGTCGTTGGCGGAGGCGAGCGCCCTCTGCAACCAAGAAATTGTGGAAAAATGCCAGCAGTTGATTTGCTTTGCGTTTCACGATAGCCGTACCCTGTTGCAAACCTGCCGCGATGCGGAAGAGCAGCGCAAGGTGGTGACACGGTTTTTCTTTGACTAGGGATGGTTGGGGTACCAGTGGTGCAAAAAGGGTCAACCAAATTTGTATTTGTGACGGGGGGGGTCGTCTCCAGCATTGGCAAAGGGATTGTGGCGGCTAGTTTGGGGCGCTTGCTGAAGTCCCGGGGCTACCGGGTGGCGTTGCTGAAGCTCGATCCCTACATCAATGTCGATCCCGGCACCATGAGTCCCTTCCAACACGGCGAGGTGTTTGTGACGGAGGACGGGGCGGAAACGGATTTGGATTTGGGTCACTACGAACGCTTTACCGATACGGCCACCTCGAAGCTCAGCAACGTGACGACGGGGGCAATCTACCTTTCGGTGATCAACAAGGAGCGGCGCGGCGACTACCAGGGGGCAACGGTGCAGGTGATCCCCCACATCACCAACGAGATCAAAGACCGAATTTATCGGGTGGCCCGCAACGAATCCCCCGATGTGGAAATTGTGGAGGTGGGGGGTACGGTGGGGGATATTGAGTCCCTGCCGTTTATGGAGGCGATTCGGCAATTTCGGAATGAGGCGGGCCGGGGCAATGTCCTGTATGTCCATGTGACCCTGGTGCCTTGGATTCCCTCGGCGGGGGAGATGAAAACCAAGCCCACCCAACA
>DMPD01000250.1 GCA_003456125.1 Cyanobacteria bacterium UBA8156
CGAGTCCTTCCGGGCCTTGCAGAACTAACCTGGGCAACTAAGGGCGCCCCTGCACCTGCACCCGATAGGTCGACCCGATCGCCTCCAAGCCCCCCACAAACACATTCACCTGAAACGGTTGGCTTTGGGGGCGAGGTGTCCCGGTCAACACCAGCGGTCGGCCAGCTGTCAACCGTACGGTGTTCTCAAAAAACTTGTCCGCTGTATTGTCGGCATATTTCAAAAACAGCTTGAGGGCAAAGGGCGCGGTCTGCTCGGCGGTGATGGTAGCGCGAATGGTGCGATGGGGGCGATCGCCCGGCACCACAAAATCCGTATTCCAATTGTCAGAGGTAATCAATGTACCGCTCGGCGAAACGGTCTTGCGTACCTCGGCGGTAGCCGCCCCCACCGGCAAAAACTCCCGGCAGTCCGCCAGAGCCGGCATGGCGATGGCCAAAGGAATGAAACCCAGCCAGCCCAATTTGCCCATCGATGACCTCCAGTTGATGAATCGTTAGAGGGGGATAAACTCCGCCCGTTCGACCGCCTGTTGCCCCTGGGGCGACAACGCAAACTCTAGGAAGGTACGGGCATTGGGGGTAACCTCACGCCGTGCTGCGAAATACAAAAAGCGCGATAGCGGATAACGCCCGTTGGTGATATTGGCCACATCCGTCGGTACCATCCCATCGATGGGCACAATGCGCACCAGGGATTGCCCGCGGGCCTGAAACACCGTTGTGTAGCTGATGCCATTGGTGCCCAATTCTCGCAAAATGGGCGTGGTTTCGTCCCGGGGCCAAGTGATGTAATTGGTACCGTTGGGCGGAAAATCCTTGCCCTCCAAAATCACATCCTTGAACAATTCTTGAGTGCCACTGGCATTGGCCCGGTTCAGCACCCGAATCGGCAAATTGGGGCCCCCCACCTGATTCCAATTGGTGATGCTGCCGTTGAAAATGCCCCGCAACTGGGCCGTGGTCAGCGCTCCTTTGAAGGGGTTGTTGATTCCTACCACCACCGCCAAAGCATCCCGGGCTACGGGAATCGCCACCAATCCGGCCGCCACCTGATCGGCTTTCAGGGGTCGGGAAGTCGCCGCTAAAGCCACCCGTCCTTCGGCTAAAGCCTGCAACCCCTTGTTGCTGCCGTTGGGTCGCCCATCGGGAATGCCGTAGGTGGTGGCAATGCTCGGATTTTGTTGGGAAAAACTGTTTTGCATTTGCTTGACCAAGCGCACCATGGTCACACTGCCATCCATGGCCACGACTGGGGTGTTGGGTAGGGTAGCCTGGAGACCGGTGAGGGCCCCATCGGGTTTGACGGTAGTCGCTGGCGGTGAGCTGGTCTCGTTGTTGGGAGGGGCAACAACAGACGGGTTGGCGGAATTGGTACCGCCGGCATCGGGTTTGGGCGAAGACGAAAGTAGAAAGAAGCCTCCACCCGCAACCCCCAAGGTGACCAACAGGGTTCCGACCAGAACCGCTGTCTCTTTTCCTTCCACGGTGCATACCTCCCTGGACTTGACCCTAGTATCTCATCCTTTCAGCCACCGTCCCATTCCGCAAGTGGCCCCCAAAAAATAAGAAGGCTTCCTATCCTAAGCCCGTTGCTGCAAATAACCGGCCACCCCCCGGGCGATCGCCGTCGCCAGCCGGTCTTGGTAAGCCGGGTTAGACAGGTTGCGGGCTTCTTGGGGATTGGTGACGAAGCCGGTCTCCAGCAACACCGAAGGCATCGAAGTGCGGCTCACCACATAGAAGCGGGCAGTTTTTACCCGGCGATCGTTGGCTCCCGTGGCCGCCAGCGCTTCCCGTTGAATAAACTCCGCCAACCGCCGGCCCGCTGCCGAGTTCGGGGCATGGAACGTTTCAATACCGTTGACGTTGGATAGCCGCGGATCCACCGCATTGGCGTGAACACTGACAAACACATCGGCCCGCATCTGCTCTGCCAGTTGAACCCGAGGGGCCAATTCCACCTCGCGATCGTCCGTCCGGGAGTACACCACGGTGTAGCCCATTTGTTGCAGCAGTTGTCCAGCACGCAGACCCACGCTTAGCACCACATCTTTTTCGCGGATGCTGTTGGCCACTGCTCCCGGATCGCGCCCGCCGTGCCCTGGATCAATCAGCACAACCCCCCGTCCCCGGGTCGCCGGCATCGGTACCTGGGCCACATTGGGGAGGGCCGGCGGTCGGCCATCCCCACCGATCACCTGCAACGCGATTTGATTGGCGTCTACGTTGCCCAAGTCTTGGACACGCCAACCGGGAGAAACTTTGATGCCAACGGTGACAAAATTCCCTTGACTGGTCAGACGAATGTGCTCGATGGGGCTGTTCGATGGCAAAGCCGGCCGGATGAAATTATCGGCAATGGCGGCTCCCTCGACCATCAAATTGTAGGTGTTGGTAGCTGGGTCGGCAGCCCCGCGGTAGGCAAACGGACGATCGCCCCGCAGCAAAATTTGACCGGTCGCATCGATCAAAATGGCTTGAATGCGACTGCCACTGGTGGTGGCGATGGGGGAAGCGCTTACCCCTGGGTTCGTAGGTTGGGGAAACAGGGGGACGTTGCCGGTGGGGGTCACCGTTGGCACCGGAATGGGCTCGAGGGTAGGGCTTGTTCCCAAAGGTAGGGGTATCGGAGCTTGGGGGGCGCTGGGTATGGGATTCGACAGGGGAATGGTCCTCGCGATCTGGGCTTGGGCGGGTAGGGCGATTTGCGGCGGCGATAACAGCAACCCATCCCTCACAAACGCCGCTTGCCAGTCTCCCTGGGTATCCGCCAAATCCAAGACCACCCGAGCAATGGGGGGTTGCTTCTGAAATTGGGCCACCCGTACTTGACTCACCCCATACCGATTCAGGGGCATCTGCGAATTGTGCAGAAACGCAGGTACATCAATGCCCGGCAAATCCACCGCTAGGCGATCGGGGTTGCCAATCCGTTGCACCGTCACCGGCAAATTGGGGAGTGCTGCCCCCGTCAACCGCAACAACAAACCGCTGCTGGTGGCCCGAATGTCCGTCAGGCGGGGGGTCTGGGCCAAAGCGGCCCCGGGCCCCCAACCCCGGGTTACCGGCGCCGCGCCCAACGCCACAAGCAGTGCCAGGGCAAACGCCAACCAAGGACGAATCCGCAGACCCCAGCGGGAATTTGGGTTGCCCCCGTAGGAGCGGCGTTGGTCAAGCCGTTGTCTGCGCACACTTACCTCCTAGCCCTTTCCAGATCGTAATTCTACCGGAGACAGGTTAACTTTTGTCACAAGGGGCACTTGCCCCAGCCAAAGACTGGCCATCCGGGCGAAGCGTTCCGGTTCCCCACTTGCGTAAAAGCGCACACGACCCCGACCCGTCTGACGCAATCCCAAGACCTCTAGTTCCTGCCAAGCGGCCGTAACCACGTGTTCTGCCGGATCGATAAACTGCACGGTGGGGGGCAAAATCTGCCGCAATATATTCGCCAAGTAAGGGTAATGGGTACACCCAAATACCAAGGTATCGATTTCGGCGGCGATCAGGGGTGCCAAGTAGCGCCGGGCGACACGGTAGGTGTAGGGATCGTCCAACCGGTTGGCTTCAATCAGGGGCACAAATTCGGGACAGGCGACTTCCCATACCTGCACCGAGCGGTGGGCTTCTCGAGCCGTTTCGGCGATCGCCCGACTGTAGGCTTTGCTCTGGATGGTCATTTCCGTAGCAATCACGCCAATGCGTTGCCCTTGGGCCGCCGCCCTCGCACCGGGCAAGGTCACCCCCAGACAAGGAAACGAATGGCGATCGCGCAGGCGGTCTAACGCCAGCACAGAACTGGTATTGCAAGCAGCAACCACCATTTTGACGTTCTGCTGCGCCAGCCAATGCAAAATTTCGGCGACAAAACCTTCGATCTCAGAGGGGGAACGGGATCCATAGGGCAAGCGGGCAGTATCGGCAACGTAGATCAAGGATTCTTGGGGCAACCGACGGCGTAAAGCCCGCAGTACCGTCAGTCCACCCACCCCGCTATCGAACACGCCGATCGGACGCTCCGTCATGTTCCCGCTCACTTGCTCACGTTGCAGACAAGTAAAGCATATTTTTTTCGGCCCCCATGCCCCTTATACTGAGTGCCGACGGTTTCAAGGGTCGCTATGGATTTGTCTCGCATCCCCCCCCAACCCAAGCCGGGATTGCTGAATGTGCTGGTGGAAATTCCGGGGGGCAGCAAAAACAAGTACGAGTTTGATAAAGACCTCAATGCATTTGCCCTGGATCGGGTGTTGTATGCGTCGGTGCGCTATCCCGCGGATTACGGCTTTATCCCCAATACCCTCGCCGATGATGGCGACCCCCTGGATGGCCTGGTGTTGATGGATGAACCCACGTTCCCCGGCTGTGTCATTGCGGCCCGACCCATTGGCATGTTGATGATGGTGGATGGCGGCGATCGCGACGAAAAAATCCTGTGTGTGCCGGATAAAGACCCCCGCTACGCCCAAGTCAAAAACATCAGCGATGTGGCTCCCCACCGCCTCGATGAAATTGCCGAGTTTTTCCGCACCTACAAGAACCTGGAAAAGAAAGCGGTCGAAATCAACGGCTGGCAGCCCGTCGAAGCGGTGCGGGTGTTGGTGGAACAGTGCATCGCGGCGGCTCAAAAGTAACCCCCGATGGCGGAAGAGACACCGGCACTGTTGCAATCCCTACGGCGGAAAGAAGGCGGATGGGTTGATTGGGGGCGGGCCTGTCGGCAGTTGCAGCAACAACGGCTGTCCCCCCAAACCGTTTTTGAAGAGACGGGGATCGAGCCCACTTACCAAAACCAGCTGGCCGTTGCCTTTGGTGTGTGGGAGAGTTTGCAGGAGGCTCCCCCCGAAGTGCTGGCCTATTTCGCCCCGGATGGCAGCGAAACCCTCTACGAGTTGCGGGTGTTGCCCCAGGGCGATCGCCTAGCGGCGGCGATGCTGCTGGCGCGGTTGCAGTGGGATGCGGCGGCCGCCAAAGAGCTGGCCAAGGCCACCAAAGAGGTCAGCCTTTTGGGCCAACTGCCGGCGGGGTTTACGGCCACCCCGGGGGACGCTTTGGCATACCAAGTCTGGAAAAGTGCCCAAAATACGACCGATCCCGGTCAACGGGCCCGGGCGATCGCCAAGGGATTGGCCTGTGCCACCAGCGAAGCCGCTCGCCAACGATTGGCGGAGATTTTGACCGCTGCGGTCAGCCCGGTTGCCCAACGCCCCGTAGCGCTCCCGTTTTATCGGCTGACGGCGGAGGATGGCTGGCCCTGCCTGTTGCCGGTGGTGGGAACGCTACCCCTCTCGGCCTTGCCTCTGCCCCCATCTTCTCCCCCCAACGCTTCGCCCTTTGGCTGCCGAGAACTGGCAGGAACCTGGGTGGCTTTGCCCGGTTGGTCGGTGCTGCAAAAACTCACCCAAGGGGTCGCGGTGCTGGCCAATACCCAAACCCTGGAAGCGGCTACCGGTCAAACGCTGCCCAACAGCTTTCCCGATCGCCTCGAGGAAATTTTGTTGGTGTTGACAGCCGAGGATTTGACGTTCGATCCCCAAACCTATTTTGCGGTGACGGTGGCGGGCGGGCTGGTTCTTCAGACTTTTGCCGACGAGAGCCTTTGGCAGGCCGCCCAACCGATTGCCCGCTTGGTGTTGGTGCTGCGGCAACCCCGCATCCTCGATGAAACCTTTGCCCAGGAATGGTGGGTGGTGGAAGAATGATCGCCCAACAACTGCAAAAACTGGAGGAATACAGCGCGGCCCATCGGGACGAGGTGTTGTGGGTAACCGTGAGCGTGGATGGTGAACCCGAAGAAATTACCGTTTATCGGGGGTTTACCAGTGCCTTGGCCCGACCGACCCCGTCCGATCCCGATACGCCGGTGTTGCCACCCCAGTCCCTTTTGGTCAGCATTGCCCGTTTGCGGGCCCCCTTCAACCCCGTCCAGCCGCAGTATTTAGCCCCGCCGTTAACTTGGGAGCAGTTTGGCGAGCTTCTCTAAAAGCTACCTTGAATTTGGCGGAAAATTTCTTGAATGGCCACGCTGCCGCCGATCGCCAGGGCCCCGAAGTACAAGAGGGTGGCGACGTTGAGCAGGTGACCGAGCAAGACGGCGACGCCATCGCGCTGCATTAAGCCAACGGCCAAACACAACAGAGCCAGACCGGGCAGGGTATTGCTGAAGGGGATCAGGCCAAAAGGAGCCATGAGCAGCACCGCCGCCAAAACCAGTGCGGCGTTGTTGAGGACCTCCATCAAGCGGCCGCGGAGCAGCCATGTGAGGCGATGGGGGCGGCTAATCCGCTCCAGGCGGCTTACCCAGATGCGGCCTTTGTGCAGAGCGCCGCGGAGCCTAGCGGTGGATAAGGAGCGCTTCTGGAAGCGCTTGGGGAGCCAGAGGGTGCGTCGAAAAAGACGGCTCACACCGATCAGCAGGATCGCGGCCCCGAAAACGGTGCTGACCCCTGGAATCGAAACCGGTACCAAAAAAATCAGGGTCAGAAACGCTACCAAAAGCAAGAGGCCATCGGGGCCAACCAAGCCGCGAATTTCCCCCAGCGTGACTTCGTCCGGCGGGAGGCTCTCCACGATAACATCGAGTTGTTCCCGCAGCGAATGGGGTTGCAATGGAACCTCCGGTAGGGTTGCCTTGAGCATCTTAGCAGCGGGTGAAAGCCTACATTATGTCTACATTATTATGTCTACATTATTCTGAGAGCCAATGGGTACTGAGATGGGCAACCGCGGCTTCGGTGAGGGCGATCGCCTGTTCGTAGTGCATGCGGGTGGGGCCCAACAGGGCCACGGTGCCCAAGGGGCGATCGCCATAGCACGGCATGGTCACCAAAGCGCAATGGTTGAGGGCCTCATCCGGTAACTCCCGGCCGATTTTGACGTTGACCGTATTGGGTTGTAGCGTTTCATCCTCAAACAACGCCAACAACGTGGAGCGTTCTTCTTCCACCAACCGTACCAAGTGTTGCACCCGCTCCAGGGCGGCAAATTCTGGCTGGGTGAGCACCCGCGCCAAACCACTGATGTAGAGGTGGCCCCACGCCGGCCGGCAATGGGTGCGCACCAACTGGGTTAAGGCTTGCTCCAGAAATTCCGCGTATTGTTGGCACTGGCGATCGAGTTCCGACCAGGGCAAAGGTTGGTCGGCGCACTCGCTCAAAAAACACCCCGCCAGCTCCTCATTCAAGAATTGGGTCAGCATCGGCAACATCGGCCGCAAATCCGATGGCAGCAGCCTTGGCGGCAACGTTACGGCAATGGCCCGCGGGATTTCGTGATCTCCTAGCACCGTGATCACCAACCGGCGATCGGCCAGCAAATTCAATTGGATTCCCCGCAGCCGTTGGGGCGCTCCAGCGGGCAACAAAATGAGGGCTAAGCAATCGCTGAGGGTGGCCAGCAGCCGGGTAAAGGCTTCGAGGTCGGCTTCGGCGGTGAGTTGGGCGGTTTCTCGGGACAACACCTGCTGGAACCGGCGGCGGCGCTGGCGAGTGCCCGTCGTCAACAGGTCATCGACATAGACGCGGTAACCCGAATCCGAAGGGATGCGGCCCGCGGAAGTGTGGGGCTGATACAACAAGCCGGCCCGATCCAATACCCCCAATACGTTGCGAATGGTCGCCGGGCTCGCCTTAAAATCACAGGCATCCGCCAACACCCGCGACCCCACCGGCTCGGCCGTGGCAATATAACGGGTGACGGCTGCCCGTAAAACCTGTTGCTCCCGGATACTCAGGTCATTATTGTTTGGTGACACACTTTTTGGTGACACACTGCCCGTGGGCAAGTCTGACCCAGGGCGGTTCGAGCGAGAGCCGTTGGGTCGAGATGAGAGGGAAGCCGAATCGGTGGCCATAGTGCGATCCCCACGCGCCGCTCCATTTTAGCTTAGGGGCCTAAGGGGCGATTTCCGCTATCATGGCCATGAAAATTTCCCATCGCGGCTCGGCATGGACGACCAATCGACGCACCTCCTCAAGCGCTATCTGTGGGCGGCTGGTCTGGATGGGGCCAAGCCGGATACGCTGCTGGGGGGGCGTTATCGGGTGGTTTCCGGACAAGTGGTTTGGGATATGCAGCCGGTGCAGGCCGCCGAAGCCCCCGACGAATTGCCCTTCGAGGCGATCGCCTACCTAAAACTGGCGCGGCTTTCTTTGCATTGCCCCCAGCCCTATGCCATTCTGAGTGAAGATGCCGATAAAAATGGGAGCAAAGACGGGGAAGCTTCCCTGAGCGCGCCCATTTTGTTGCTAAATCGGGTGCCCATTGCCGCCAGTGGCGAGTTGCAGCCGACCCTGGTGATGGCCTGGTCGGGGGCGACGGCCCGCCGGCAGGTGCACTGGCTGTGGCAAGTGTTGCAGTTGTGGACGCCGTTTGCGGAACACCAGGCGGCGGGCACCCTCCTCCGCGAAGACTGGCTGCGGGTGGATGGAGCCCGGGTGCGGTGTCTCCAATTGCATCAGGCCGCGGTGTCCCCCGCTTTGTCCCAGTTGGGAGACCTCTGGAAAGAATGGTTTTTGGAAAATGCCCAGGCTGAAATTGCTGCCGACCTCCACGAGTTGTTTTTTGGGATGGGTCGGGGTGAAATTTTGCTGCAGGGGGCGATCGCCCGTTTGGAAGCCATCAACGATCGCCTGATTGTGGGTCAACCTTTTTCCGTGCGCATGGCGACCGCCACCGACATTGGCAAACGCCGGGATCACAACGAAGACAGTTGTTATCCACCGCCTGGGGCAAAGGGTTTGCTGTCTCCTTACCTCCGGGAGCGGGTGGCCATTGTGTGCGATGGGTTGGGGGGGCATGAAGGGGGGGAAGTAGCCAGTGCAACGGCCATTGATGCCCTCACCAGTCAACTCAACGTGTTGCTGCGCCAGGTGGAAGAAGACAAAGATCCGTTTTCCCCGAAAGCCTTTGGCGATCAATTGGCGGCGATGGTGCGGGTGGTGAACAATCAAATTGCCGCCCTCAACGATGCCCAACAACGCACGGCCCAACAACGGATGGGCACTACCTTGGTGATGGCGGTGTTTCCCCGACCCCAGGGCCATGCCAGCAACGAAGTTTACGTTGTGAGTGTGGGGGATAGCCGGCTCTATTGGATTGACGATCGCGGTTGCCATCCGGTGACGGTGGACGACAACGTGGCCACGCGGGATACGCTGTTGGGGTACAGTTTGCCCACCCATGCCCAACAACGGTTGGATGGTGCTTCCCTCACCCAGGCTTTGGGAACCCGTGCTTCCGAAAATTTGGTTCCCCGGATTCAGCGACTGTGGTTGGACGAAGATGCGGTGTTTTTGCTCTGCTCCGATGGTCTCAGCGATTATCACTTGGTGGATGAGATCGGGCGATCGCACCTGGTGCCGGTTTTGACCGAAGACCGACCGTTGGCCACCACCTGCCGGCGTTTGATTGAAATTGCCAACGAGCGCAACGGCCACGACAATGTGACGGTGGTGCTGGTGCGTTGCCGATTTGCCGATTTGCCCCCGGATGCCGGTGAACCCACGACCCTCCAAGAGGTGGATACCGACACGACGGAGGCGGCACCGCCGCCGGAAAGCGTCAACCTCAAAGAGATCTTCGACCTGCAGGAGGATACCGTGGTGCCTCAGAAGGTCGCTGCCGCCCCCAAACCGAAGCGGTTGGGGTGGGGTCTATGGCTGGGGGTGGCCATGGTGGCCGCTGGGCTGTGGTTTTTCACCCGCTGGCAAACCCGCGGCAACGGTACCGAAACCCCGATTGTTCCGCCGGAAATGACTCCCGCCGATGGCACCGCAGTGCCCAACCCGGAACCACCGCCGCCCGGATCCCCGTGAGCCATGGGCAAACCCACCCGCAGCCAACAGCAGGTTTTGGCGTTGCTCGATCGCCTGAATCGTCCTGTATCTGCCCGCGAGATTTACGACCACCTCAGCCGGGAAAGCCGGATCGGCATGGCCACGGTGTATCGGGCCCTCGATGCGTTGCGGCGCGAGGGCACCATCAAAGTAGGGGTGCGGGCCAACGGCGAAGCGGCCTACAGCCCCCTGCCCCTCGATCGCCATTATTTGCACTGTTTGCACTGCGGTTGCGATATTCCCTTGGCGGCGTGTCCTTTGGGTCACAATCTGCAACCCCTTGACCCCGCAATCCCGTTTACGGTTTACTACCACACCCTCGAATTTTTCGGTGTGTGCGGCGACTGTCAAGGGGTCGCTTCCTAAAGACAGGCTAAAGACAAGTGGGGGGATTGGGCGAAGACTAGGGCCCTGTGGCATAGTTACTAAACCGGGGATGGAGAAGCCATGCATCCAATTGAGTGCTATCGGGTATTGGGGTTGCCCCGCCATGCTCCCCTGGAAGATGTCAAGGTGGCCTATCGGCGCTTGGCCCGCAAGTATCATCCCGACCTCAACCCCGATAATCCGACGGCAGCGGAAAAGTTTCAGCGGGTGCAACAGGCTTACCAAATCCTGAAAAACGCCGAATCCCCCAGCCCGAAATATCCAGACCCCCCGAAGCCCGCACCAC
>DMPD01000249.1 GCA_003456125.1 Cyanobacteria bacterium UBA8156
GGCGCTGCACTCGCCGATTTGGGTGCGGTTTGATGGGGAGGTGGAGTTTGAGGAAGAGGAAACGCCACCGTTGGTGATGGGGTCGGCCGTGGTGACCCTCCCCCTGACTGCGGAGCCGTTGGTACAGGCGGGAGAAATTGTGGTACCGGGACGTCTGCTGGCGGCGGAGCAGCCGGCGGAGCACGCTGGACAGGTCGGGCGTGTCCTGTTTACGGAGGAGGAACGGACGGTACTCTTGCGGGTGGCGCGGCCCCTCACTGAGGTGGATTGGGAGTCGCTGTGGCAGGGAGAGGCGATCGCCTCGGTGTCGAAGTTAACCTTGGGGCGCAAATCAGGGCAGCCCCTGCGGTTGCAGCGGTGCGATCGGGAAGGGAGAGCGTTGTTGCAGTACATTTTGACTACGCCCGGGCGGGTCATTTTCAACCACACCATTCACCAAGCCTTGACCCGGTAGGGTTGGGGAGTATTCACATTCGCCAAAACAGCAATTTTGAGGTAGGGGCACCATGGCAGACAACGGCAATCAGGGCAAAGAGGTGAAGCCGGCGTTTATCAACCGGACGGTGGGGAAGGGGGAGCTCAAGAAGCGAATTGCCTGGGCTTTTACCAATTGCGGCACCACCCGGACGGCGCAGATGGCCGACCAACTGAAAACCTTGGGGTTCCGCTACGCGACGCAGGCCGGCGTTTCGATCAGCGTGGAAGATTTGCAGGTACCTCCGGAGAAACGGGAGTTGTTGGAAACCGCCGAGAGGGAAATCGAAGCCACGGAGACGCGGTTTGTGCGGGGGGAAATCACCGAGGTGGAGCGGTTCCAAAAGGTGATTGATACGTGGCACCTCACCAACGAGCGCCTCAAAAACCAGGTGTTGGCGAATTTCCGGGAAAACAATCCTTTGAATTCGGTGTACATGATGGCCAATTCGGGGGCGCGTGGGAACGTGTCCCAGGTGCGGCAGTTGGTGGGGATGCGGGGGTTGATGGCCGATCCGCAGGGGGAAATCATCGACCAGCCGATCAAAACCAATTTCCGGGAAGGGCTGACGGTGACGGAATACATCATTTCGTCCTATGGTGCCCGCAAGGGACTGGTGGATACGGCGTTGCGGACGGCGGACTCGGGGTACCTCACCCGCCGGCTGGTGGATGTGTCTCAGGATGTGATTGTGCGGGAAAACGACTGCGGCACCGACCGAGGCATTTTGCTGCGGGCGATGCGGGACGGCGATCGCACCACGATCAAGTTGTCGGATCGTTTGTTTGGGCGGTTGGCGGCGGAGGCCATTTTGGATCCTCGGGTGGAGCCGGTGGAAATCCAATTATCGGACTTGGTGGGCAGCAACACCTACGCTCCTGAAGAAGATATCGTGTGTCCGAAAACCGGTGAAGTGCTGCGGCGGCAACACCAGACCATCTACCTGGAGCGGCAGACCGATGGCGATCGGGAGCGGGAAGCCAAACTGGCGGAATTGGCGCGGGCGAGCGATCGCCCGATTCGGGCCCGCAAGGTGCTGGTGGCCCGCAATCAACCGATGGACGATATTTTGTCGAAGTTGGTGGACAAAGCCGGTGTGGAAGCAGTGCGGGTGCGATCGGCGCTCACCTGCGAATCGAACCGGTCGGTGTGCCAGACCTGCTACGGCTGGAGTTTGGCCCACGGCACCATGGTGGACATTGGAGAGGCGGTCGGGATCATCGCGGCGCAATCCATTGGGGAACCGGGTACTCAGCTCACGATGCGGACGTTTCACACCGGGGGGGTATTCACCGGCGAAGTCGCGGAGCAGGTACGGGCTCCTTTTGCTGGCACCCTCAAGGTGAAGAAGACGCGGTTGCGATCGCACCGCACCCGCCACGGCGAAGATGCCTTCATCGTGGAAGCCAACAGCGAAATGACTTTGGAAGGGGAAAACGGGCAAAAAGAAGTAATTGCCTTGCCCCAGGGTACCGTGCTGATGGTGGAACACGGCACCAAGGTAGCCGCCAAGCAAATGTTGGCCGAGGTAGCCAGCAGCCGGGCGGCCCGCAAGACCACGGAAAAAGCTACCAAAGAATTGATTGCCGACATTGCCGGAGAGTCGGTGTTTGAAGATCTGTTGCCGGAAGAACGCAAAGACCGGCAAGGCAACACCAGTTATATTGCCACCCGCAACGGTCGGATTTGGGTGATGGCCGCGGAAGTGTACAACCTGTTGCCGGGGGCAGAAGCGGTGGTGCGCAACGGCGATCGGGTGAATGCCGGGGACATCATTGCCGAAAACCGTTTGATTAGCGAACACGGGGGCATTGTGCGGTTGCACCCCGAAGATCACCACCACAACCGGGAAGTGGAAATTATCACCGCTTCGGTGGTGTTGGATCGCACCCGTGTGATTGAAGAGAGCCACCAAGGGCGGGAGCACTACATCTTGGAAACCGGGCAGGGGCAACGGTTTTCTTTGAAGGCGACCCCCGGCACCAAAGTGATCAACAACCAAGTGGTGGCAGAACTCATTGATGCGACTTACCACACCAAAACCGGGGGCATTGTGAAATATGCCGATGATTTGGATGTATCGAAGCGGGGCAAGGCCAAGCAGGGCTATGAGGTGGTGAAGGGGGGAACCCTTTTGTGGATTCCCGAAGAAGTGCACGAGGTGAACAAAGACAGTTCTTTGCTGATGGTGGAGAACGGTCAGTTTGTGGAAGCGGGCACGGAAGTGGTGAAGGACATTTTCTGTCACTGTGACGGCATTGTGGAGGTCACCGAGAAAAACGATATTTTGCGAGAACTCACGGTCAAACCGGGGGAATTGCACCTGATCGACGATCCGGATTGGGCGATGCAACGCCATGAAACGCTGGTGCCGCCGGGGACGGAGGTGGTGCCGGGGGTGACCTACAACGATTTGCGGTACCTGGAGTTTGTGGAGGGTACCGAGGGGCCGGCGCTGCTGGTGCGGCCGGTAGAGGAATTCCAGATTCCCGATGAACCGATGGTGCCTAGTCAAGAGTCATCGCAACAAATTGGGCGCTCGATTTGCCTGCGGGCAGTGCAACGGCTGCCCTACAAGGATGGAGAACGGGTGAAGTCGATTGACGGGGTGGAGTTGCTGCGCACCCAACTGGTTTTGGAAATTGATTCGGAAGCGGCGCAACTGGTGGCCGACATCGAGTTGGTGCCGGATGAAGATGGTGAAAACCAGCGGTTGCAGTTGGCGATTTTGGAGTCCTTGACGATTCGCCAGGATGTGGGCAGCGAGACGGTGCAAAGCAATGTGCGGACGCGCCTGTTGGTGGACGATGGGGACGAGATTGGGCCGGGGGCGGTTGTTGCTCGTACCGAGATTCTGTGTCGTCAGAGTGGTGAGGTGCAAGGGATTCGCGAAGCCGGGGAGGCGGTGCGCCGCATTGCCCTGGTGACGGATGAAAATCGCTTGGTGGTGCCCTGTGCCAGCCCCAATGTGGCCGTGAAGGATTTTGTCCGGGCGGGCGATCGCCTGGGCAAGAACGGCAAAGAAGAAGTTCTGGCTAAGGATTCGGGACGGGTGTTGGCGATTGAGGGGGGCAACGTGATCGTGCGTCGGGGCCGTCCGTACCTGGTGTCACCGGGGGCGGTGATTCAAGTCGGCGATCGCGATTTGGTGCAACGGGGGGATAGTCTGTCGTTGCTGGTGTTCGAGCGGGCGAAGACCGGGGACATCATTCAGGGGTTGCCCCGGATTGAGGAGTTGCTGGAAGGTCGGAAGCCCAAGGAAAAGTGTGTGCTGGCCCAAAAGGATGGGGAAGTGCGCATTTCTCAGCGGGAAGACGACAGCGTGAGCGTGTCTTTGATTGAAAACGATGGCACCATTACGCCCTACGAGGTGGGGGTAGGCCAAAGCCTGTTGGTATCGGATGGCCAGCAGGTGAAGGGTGGGGAACCGCTCACCGACGGCCCCCGCGATCCCCACGAAATCCTGGACATTTATTTCCAGTTGTACCGACTGGATGCGGAGTGTCGAGGGGTGGCGCTGCTGGAGTTTTTGGATACCCTGGAGGCGGCGATCGAAGACCCGTCCTTGCTGCGGTTGCGGCAGTTTGTGGCGACGTTGCCGGCGCACTTGTCGGCTCCCCAACGCCACCAAGAGGTGTTCACCTTCCTGAGCACCGATGGGGAGGGAATGCCCCTGGTGCGGGTGTTGGATTCTTTTGTCAACAAGGAAGCGGCGCTGCGCAGTTTGCAAAAGGTTCAAGAATTGCTGGTGGACGAGGTACAGCGGGTGTATCAGTCCCAGGGGGTAGATATCTCCGACAAGCACATTGAGGTGGTGGTGAAACAAATGACCTCGAAGGTGCGCATCGACGACGGTGGGGAAACCACGCGGCTGCCGGGCGAGTTGGTGGATCTAAACCAGGTGGACGACATCAACATTGCGATGGCGATTACCCGGGGGGTGCCGGCGGAGTACACGCCGGTATTGATGGGGATCACCAAGGCCAGCTTGAACACCGATAGCTTCATTTCGGCCGCCAGTTTCCAGGAAACCACCCGGGTGCTGACCGAAGCGGCGATCGAGGGCAAGTCGGACTGGCTGCGTGGCCTCAAAGAAAACGTGATCATTGGGCGACTGATTCCGGCAGGAACGGGCTTCAATGCCTACGACAACGCCATCAGCGACCCGGTGGTGGATGACGATGAGAGCGATGTTTCCTACGGCACGGATTGGATTCCGTCGCAAATGGTGCCGGATGTGGCGGCTCTGGAGGAAAGCCCGATCCCCCTGCGTCCCGAAAGCCGCTACCGGTTGGAGGAAGATGAAGAGTTGCTCGACGACGAGAAGGCGGGGGCAATCCTGGCGGAAGCGGAAGACGACCTGGAGGACGATCTAGACGGTGATTTGGAGGAGGACGACGAGGAAGAGTTGGCCGATGAGGACTAGGGGACACCGTCTCTCCCCGTGCCGGGGCGGGGAATAGAATCAGGCTGCTACCCTTTGCCCCGGGAGGGGCAGCAGCCTGACGGGGTGGTCAACAATTCTCTCCCAGAGAACCACCCCTCGCCTCTCCCAAACTTACGTTTGCGTCGAGACTTCGGTGGGGAATCGGGCCAACAACTCTCGAGCATCGAGGGTTTGATGGTTGGGCAACACCATGGTGGTGGTGGTGTTCACCTGAAACCCAATCTGTTCATAAAACCGCTGTTGGTTGGTGGTGGTGAGGTATACCCGTTCGACTCGACAAATGGCGGGATGGGCCAACACCGTCTGCACCAGCTTGCGTCCGATGCCTGACCCCCGATATTCGGGGTGTACCACCACGTCCCAAATGGCGGCCCGGTAGACGGTATCGCCGGTGGCCCGCGCATGTCCAATTAAACGCGCATCGTCCCAGGCGGTCACCACCGGGTTGGAATGGGCTAGGGCCGCCGCCAAGTCGGCGAGCGGGCGATCGCGCGCCCAAAAGGTACCCAAATTCAACAACGCCTGCAGTTGCTCCAAATCTACGCGATCGGGGCTGTCAAAAAACACTACGTTGCGGTTGTCGCCTTGGCTTCTTTCCATCCGGGTCTCCATTGTGCCTCTTCCGCACTATACCCAATTGTTCTGCCGGTTGTGTTCAAACCCAACATCCTTTCTAGACGGGGCGTAGGGTTTCTTGGCCTGGGCGATCGAGGTCAGGGCCTTCGCCCAACAGCAAGAACACCACGTTTTCCATGTCCCGCTCGAACCGCAGGGTTTGCACCATGTCGGTTTCTTGGGAGACCAAAGCATCCACCACGATCGCATCGGGCTTGATCGCCAAAGCCTTCTCGATGCCTTCTACCCCGTTCTGGGCTTCGACGACGGTGTATCCCTTGGCCTGCAAGACTTCCGAGAGGGTCTTCACGGTGGAAGCGTTGCGATCGACAATCAGCACCTTTTTGGTGGAGGTGCCCTGTTGCAACAAGCCTTCGATTTCCCCCAGCAATTGCGGTTTGTCGATCGGTTTGCTGAGGTAGCGATCGATGCCGAGGCGGTATCCCCGCTCCCGATCTTGGACAATCGACAGCATCACAATGGGCACGGTGGCCGTATCGGGATTGTTGCGCAAGACGGCGGCCGTATCAAAACCGTTCATTTGCGGCATCATCACGTCCATCAACACCAAATCGGGCCGACATTCTTTGACCCGGGACAGGGCTTCCACACCGTCCCGCGCTTCCATCACTTCGTAGCCGACCCCTTCCAATTCCTGCCGCAACAATTCCCGGATGGCGACTTCGTCATCCACCACCAAAATGCGTTTGACCTCCTTGGAGATGATTGGGGTGTTACGCTCCATCTGTTGCTTGAGGCTATCTAGCAAAGGTTGGAGGTTGGGGGCGGCTCCGCCGCTGGCTAAGGGCAGGTCAAAGGAGAAGGTACTGCCTTGCCCCAAGACACTTTCGACCCAAATGCGCCCCCCATGGTGTTCGACAATTTGCTTGCAGATGGACAAGCCTAGGCCGGTACCTTTTGGTTTGTCGGTGAGGGTGTCCCCCACCTGCTTGAATTTCTCGAAGACTTTGGGACAATCTTCGGCGGCGATGCCCATGCCGGTATCCTGTATCCCGACGACGGCTCGATCGCCCCGCACTTCAATCCCACAGGTAACCGCACCCTTGGTGGTAAATTTCACGGCGTTGGAAACCAGGTTGACCACCACCTGAATGAGGCGATCGCGATCGCCCATGACCAAGGGCATGGTTGCGGGTAGGTTGCGGTGACAAGCCAAGCCCGAGCGCTCGAATAAAGAAGCGGTGGCGTTGAGGGCCCGCTCGATGACTTCCCGCAGATCGAGGGTTTCCATCCGCCACTCGATTTTGCCCGCTTCCATTTTGGCGATGTCCAACACATCGTTGATCAAATTGGTCAGCCGTTCGGCTTCGGCGGTGATGATGTCCAGGTTTGCTTTCACCCGCTTGAACGAGCGATCGACTTTTTTGTCTTGCAAGGTGGCTAGGGCCGGCGCCAAGTCGGCGGCCAATTTCTCTTGGACAATGGAGGCAAACCCCAAAACCGAGGTGAGGGGGGTGCGCAATTCGTGGGAAACGGTGGCGATGAAGTCGGTTTTCATTTTGTCTACTTCGCGCTCGACGGTGATGTCGCGCACCAACACGGCGATGCCCAGATATTCGGACTCGGTTTTGGCCTGCGGTTTGGCGATCCGGCTGGCTACGGCGCGGCCAATCCGCTGCCCCGGCAACGTGATTTCGAGGCAGGTGGCTTGCCCTTGGCGCACGGCTTCCCAATCCAAGGCTGCGGCTAACCCCACCATGGGCGATCGATCGAGGGGGATCCCCCCCAACATCGAAGCATCCGGCAAACGATACATGGTGCGGAGGGCATGGTTGGTTTGGAGGATGTAGCCTTCGGCGCTGAGCACCAACAACCCTTCCGCCAGGTTTTCGAGGATGGCATTGAGGGCTAAAGCTTCTTGCAGGGCTTCTTGGAGGGCTTTGGCAGCGGCTTTGCGGTTGGTGATGTCGAACAGCACGCCGTACAATGCAATGGGGTGGCCTTGGGTATCCCATTGTCCCTGGCCGCGATCGCTCACCCAGCGCATTTCGCCATCGACTCGAATAATGCGATACTCCACATCAAAAGGGCGACGCCATTGCAGCGACGCCGCGACTTGCTCGGCAACCCGCTCGGTGTCTTCGGGGTGGATCAAACTGGCAAACGTCCGCTGTCGATTTTCGCAGAGTTCGGCAGCGGGATACCCCGTCAAACTTTCGACAAAATCACTGATGAATTCCATCGTCCAGTGCTCGTCGTTGCGGCAACGGTAGACCACCCCCGCTACGTTGTTGATGGTGGCCTGCAAGACTTGCTCCCGCTCGACAAGCTGCTGGGCACCGTACTGCTCTCTGGCAAGACTGACCAACTGCCGCCATCGTAGGTAGGCGGCGGCTACCCAGACGATCGCCACGAGGGCCGCCAGTTGGTTGAGCCCCCCTAAACCCCGTTCGATGTCGGTGGCCGGCACCACCAGGGCGATCGCCCAATCGGTGCCGATCAGGGGTTGAAACGCAACATACTTGGCCCGATCGTCTGGCGGCGACCACCGCTCCACACCGGTTTGACCGGCGACCATGGCCCGGGCGATCGCCGCCAAGGTAGGGTCGTCCGCGTTGAGCAGAGACGGTTGCGGCGATTCCGGCAAGTGACGGGGTTCTCCATCCCCCCGAAACAAGACCTGTCCTTGCTTGTCTACCACCAGACCGTAGCGCTTTTGGTCGCGAAAAGCGGCAAGCCACCGTAAAAATATCTCTTCGGAAAAAGCCAAAGCCAAAACCCCGGCAATGCTTTCTTGTCCTCCCGGCTCTTCCAATACCACCGGGGTGCTGACATTGAGCAAAATTTCACCGGTGGAACGGCTGCGGTAGGGGGGACTGAGGAAGGTGCGGCCGCCGATCGCCGCCTGGAAATACGGACGATCCCGAATGTTTTTGGCGGTCAGACCGGCCAAGTTGGTGGCGTAGGTGCCGTCGGTCAAGGCCAACAAAAACAAAACAAACTTGTCTTTGCTTTGACTGCGGGAACGGGCCTGCTCGAGGGCGGCGACGGCGGGTCTCCAGTCTCCCTGCTGTGCCGCCCGCACTGCCTGATCAAAGCGAGCGCTTGCCGCCAAGGTTCGCACCTCCGTGGTTCGTGCTTGCAAGTCGGCGGTGAGGGCATAGGCTTTCCGATTCAACTGAAGGGAGATGCTATCCAGTTTGCTGGTGAGGGTGAGTCCCCGCAACCGACTGTAAACGGCGATCGCGCCAACGGCCAAAACCCCGAAAAACAAGATGGAACCCCACCAAATCTTCCCGCTGGCTATTTTGGCTGGCTGCATGGCTCGCTGATCCCAATCGTTGTTCTGATTATCTACTGTCCGGGCAACGGTGGTGGGGGTAGGTCGCCCTGTTGACGCTGGGCCAACCACCTTTGCATGGTCTGGTTCAAGCGCTGTGACTCCGCTAACGATTTTTGCAGGGAGCGCAGGGCATTTTTCCGGGCGGTGATGTCCACCAGTACGCCGTGCAACGACAGCAATTCGCCGTTTTCATTTTTCTGGGCCCGACCCCGATCGTTCACCCACTTGATCTGACCCAGGGCGGTCACCACCCGATAATCCAAATCAAAGAACCCCTGCTGCTGAGCCATGGCTTCTTTCTCGGCCACAATCGGCTCGTCTTCCGGCAAAATTATTTCCGCGAGCGACCGCACCGAGTCCCCCAGAAAATCTTGGGCGGGATACCCCAACAACGTTTCCACAAAATCGCTGAGGTACTCCAGTTTGCCCTGCTCCCCGGCTTGAATTCGGTACACCGCACCATCGACGTTGGCAATGGTGGCCTGCAATTGTTGTTCCCGGTCGGCCAGCAGGCTGAGGGTTTGTGATTGTTGAGTAACTGCCGCCAATTGCCGCCACCGCAGGTACCCCGCAATCGTCAACAACAACAACGTAAAACCGGTGAGGGTGTTCAGACCGTTCAAAGCCATGTTGATTTGACCCGCATCCACTACCAAGGCGATCGCCCAATCGGTGCCCTGAATCGGCTGATAGGCGACGTACTTGGCTTCCCGACGGGGCTGGTTTAGCGGCTGCCAAAATTTGACGCCGGTTTCTTGCCGGGTCATGGCTTGGGCGATCGCCGCCAGTTGGCGATCGGGGGACTCGGTTAGCACCGCTGAGGCGCGATTGGTGCCTTCCAAGTTCGAGTTGGCCGAAAAAATGCGCCGCCCTTGTCGATCCAAAATGAAACCGTACTGCTTCTCCCCCTGAAAATCGGCAAACTTGCTCAGAAAAGCGGTTTCCGAAAAAGCGGCGGCCACTACCCCCACAATTTCCGCCTTGCCCTCCCGATTTTCGAGGCTGAGGGGCGTGCTCACGGTCAATCGCATTTCGCCGGGTACCCAACTTTCGTCGGGGGGATGAACATAGGTCTGCCCCTTGATGGCGGCCTGAAAGGCTGGGTGCCGCGCCAAGTTGCGCGTACTCTTTCCCTCCATGCTGTTGGCTTGGGTGCCGTTGGGCAGGGCCAGGGCAAACACAATGAAATCATCGTTGCTGGTGGTCTGATACCGTGCCCTTTCGGTGGCTGTCACCGCCGGTTGCCAGTTGCCTTTTTGGGCCGCCCGTACCGCGTCTTCAAGCCGACGGGTAACCGCCAGCTTCAGCACTTCGATGCGCCGCTCCCGCAATTCTTCTTCCAAAATATCGGTGCCAACCCCCAACCGCCGTGAGAGCTTTTCGCCCTCATTGGCTAAGGTCAGCTCCCGCAATTGCCCATAGACCACTAAGGTGCCCACCACCAACAACCCAAAAAAGACCAACGATCCCAGCCAAGGCCACGCCTGTTGCCACGGCGGTGTGGTGTCCCCCCGATTTGACGTACCTTCCAACCCCGTTGCCCCCCTTCGGCTTGGTACCGGCTGTAGCGCTGCACGTACCATATTTCGCCCAACCCGTTTGCATGCCAACTTGTTTACATGGTCATTATTCCGTAGCAAATATAAAAGTGCCGGCTACCCCAATCACCAATCCCGCTGCAATTGGGCAAAGAAAAAGCCGCTGCGATCGCCGCGGGGGCTGGTGTAGCCAAAACCTTCGGGGGTGACTTCAGGGAAATTTTTGAGGGAAACTCCCTGCCAATGGGGATGGGTTTGCAAAAAATGGTGAACCACGGCTTCGTTTTCGGCGCGATGCAGGGTGCAGGTGACGTAGAGCAATACCCCACCGGGCTTGACCCAAACGGCCGCCGCCTGCAACAGTTCTTGCTGGAGTTGGATCAAGCCGGGCCACTGCGCCGGGGTCATGCGCCAGCGGGCATCGGCATGGTGATGCAGGGTACCCAACCCCGAACAGGGCACGTCCAACAACACCCGATCGGCGATCGCCTCCCAATCCCGAAACTGCCGGCTGTCGCCCGCCCGCCCTTGGATGCTGTGGAGTCCCAACCGCCGGGCATTGGCCGTCACCGCTTTTAACCGATGGGGGTGCACGTCGCAGGCCCAGATCGTGGCGCGATCGCCCGTATACTCCGCCAGATGGGTGGTTTTGCCGCCGGGGGCGGCACAGGCATCGAGGATGGTTTCGCCGGGCTGGGGATCGAGCAAGGGTACGGCCCATTGGGCCGCCGCATCCTGTACCGACCATTCCCCCTCGGCAAAACCGGGCAATTG
>DMPD01000013.1 GCA_003456125.1 Cyanobacteria bacterium UBA8156
GAGACGCTTTGCGGGCTCTCTTGGCTCTCCCCTTCCGCCCTGAGGGCAAGGGCAAACCTCTCAAAGTTAATTAAAATGACTATAACTCTATGTTCACCATCGGTTTGTGATGGGGGTCACGGATACCAGGCTGAAAGCGGCGCCCCCAGAATCAGTCGATTATGATTCCAGCGCCAACCAATCCTGCAAAATGCGCATCAACCAGGCCGCTTCCCGTTCGGAAAGGGTGCTGCCCATAAAGCTCCGCCGTCCCAGGTAATACCGGCGGTCAGGGGTCTGCATTACCACCTGAATGCCAAGGGGCGTGCCGTTTTTGTTTTGCCCCGTCGAACTGCCCACCACGTACTGAATGTCACGGGTAACCCCCGTTTGCACAATCCGAAACACGCCCAAAAAGTTGCGCTCGATTCGGAAAACCTGGCGGTTGAAAGTCGCTTTCTCGTCTGTAAACCCGTTGGCCCCAGCATCCACGACAAAAATCAGGGCGATCGGCACCACCACCAAAAACGGCATGTACCGCAACAAAGCGGGGCTGAGGGTAAACAAACCCAGCAGCAACAGGACGCAGATCGCCGCCACCGCCATATTGGGATCCAAGTTGATTTGGAGTCCCCGCAATTTCGCCGGGATGGCGATCGCCAGCACATCTTCGGCCGCTGTGACTTGGATGCGGGTGGCAAAGCCGGGCACCACCGAGGTTTTGCGGGGTTGCACTGCTCGGGCGGCCGTGCTCAAATCCTCCAAAGCCGCCAAGGCAGCCCGTGCCGAGGGATAACGCTTTTTGGCCAGGGGATCGGTCATCACCTCCAACCACGTCGCCAAATGGTTGGGCAGACTCGTCGCTTCGCGAAAGGCGATGCGCCCCCGATCGTCTTGCGGCAAATCCACCGGCGATCGCCCCGTAGCCAAATGGATCAGGGTGGCCCCCAATCCATACAAATCGGAAGCCGGTACCGCCCGCCCCCCGAACTGCTCGATCGGCGCATAGCCGTAGGTGCCCGTCACCGTAAAGGTTTTGCCCTCCGCCGCCGCTTTGTCCTGCACCGACCCAAAATCCACCAAGTACAGACAGTTATCGGTACCCAAAATCAAATTGCTGGGCTTGATATCCCGATGCAACAACGGCGGCTGCAACTCGTGCAGGTAAATCAAAATGTCCAATATCTCTTTGGCGAACCGCACCAAATCCGCCACCAGCCACTTCGCGCCCCGATCCATCCCCTGCTTCAGGGTCTCTCCCGGAATGTAGGCCTGCACCAACCCAAACCACAGGGTGCGATCGTCCAGGGCAAAGTAATCCAAGTATTGAGGAATCCGCAGATGGTTCAACTGCTGCAAAACCTGCGCTTCCCGCTCAAACAACTTCAGGTCGTCCCACTGCACATCGCCGCCAAAGGTCAGCAATTTCACAATTACCGACTCCTCGGTCTGGCGATCGGTGGCCTGCCAAGTCTGACGGCCAGCGTTGCGCCCCAGCAACTCGGTGAGCACGTAACGATCTTTGAGCACCAAACCGGAGCGTATGGCATTCATCGGTGGGAGCCAAGCCTTCAGGATTCCAAGACCATTTTCCTATGCCCGGAATCCTCTGTACCAGAAAAGGCGACAAAAAAGCCGCCCCGAAGGGCGGCTCTGAGTTTAATGCGGCTTTAGAACCGCTTTTCAGAGAAGAACAGTCTACCCAACCGTGAAGTTGGTAGCTGCCGCCGGAGCGATGACGCCCGAGCCCAACCGAATCAAGGTATCTGCCGACGTACCACCCGTGGTGAAGCCCGCTGTACCGTCTGCGATCGCCACAAACACCGAGTTGACACCGCCGAAAGTGGCTTCCACAAAGAAGTGTTGGTTTGCCACAGCTGGCAGGAATGCATTGATGTTTGCGTACAGCACAGTCAGGTCACCCGCAACACCGAAGCTAGACAAAGTAGCCGGGTTGGCATCCGCGTCGAAGTTCGGGTCAAAGAACACCGAGGTGGCCGGCACCCGGATGCGATCGCCATCGTTCGCATTGAAGTCCGTGATGGTGTCCACGTTGTTCACCCCAGCGGTTTCCAACAAGTTCAGGTAGGTAAAGGTATCGCCACCCGCACCACCGGTCAACACATCAGCACCAGCATTACCAGTCAGTACATCGGCTCCCGTACCACCATTCAAGGCATCGTTGCCAGCATTGCCGGTCAAGGTATCGTTGCCGTCGGCACCATTCAACTGATCGTCATTAGCCGCACCCACCAGGACATCAGCCCCAATCGTACCGTTAAAGACCACCGCCGCATTGCCATCAAACGTGATGTTGACCCCTTGCACAGTGGGCACCACCAGAGGTGCCAATTGACCAGGAACGGTTACCGCCGCCCCGGTCGCCACTTCAATCCGTTGGATGTTGGTGAAATGATTCGCCAAGGTGTACACGCCGCCACCCGTCAACACCACCGTGTTGAACGAGCCAGCACCACCTTGCTCTACCACCAAATCGCCCGGGTTGTCGACGATATAGACATCGTTGCCAGACAAACCAACCAAGGTATCGTTGCCGGTACCACCATCCAAGGTGTCGTTGCCCGAACCACCCGTGATGCTGTCGTTGCCATCATCCCCAAACAGGATGTCATCACCACCGGATACCCCACCCAAAATGGTGTCGTTACCCAAACCACCGCGGATGGTGTCGTTGCCTTCACCGCCGCTCAGGAAGTCATCACCGCCAGCACCCAAGATGGAGTCGTTGCCATCTTCGCCAAAGATAGCGTTCGGGTTGGCATCGCCAATCAAGGTATCCCGGAAGTTGCTGCCCACAATGTGCTCAATATCCTTCAGGGTGTCGGTGCCCCAGCCAATAGCCGTGCCCGCAGCCAAGTTCACGTTCACTGCCGCTGGCGAGAACTTGAACGAAACCACATCCCCACGGACGCCGTTCGGGAAGAACTGTGCTGCAACCGGATCGGTCGAGTCAATCAAGTTGCCACGAGCCGGGAAGGTAGGTTGCAGGTAATCGGCAGCTACACCGCGCAACGCAACCGGCAGAGCTTCAATGACCAACACCCCGTTCGGGCTTTCGCCATCAATGAAGTCATTGTCCGCACCGCCATCCAAGAGGTCGTTGCCTTCGCCACCATTGATGCTGTCATTCCCAGCACCGCCGCGTACGGTGTCTTCGCTGGACTCACCAAACAAAGTGTCGCTGTCTGCCCCACCATCGATGCTGTCGTTGCCGATACCACCGTAGATCGTATCCAGACCAGCATCACCAAGCAACACATCGTTGCCCGCGGCACCATCAATGTCATCGTTGCCAACACCGCCGTCAATCGAGTCGGCATCGGTGCCACCATCCAACAGATCGTTACCGAGATCACCCAAGATGGTGTCGCGACCGGCTTGACCATCAATGGTGTCGTTGTCAGCACCACCATTGATGCTGTCATTGCCATCACCACCTTCAATCACGTCAAAGCCAGCGCTACCAGCCACGGTGTCGTCGCCGCCTTGAGCAAAGATGGTGTCGTTGCCTTCACCACCATCAATCGAATCCCGCAGGCTCTTGTCAGGAGAAGGTGCCACACCACCCGGCAAAGAATCACCGTAGACCAAGTCGTTGCCAGCATCACCAAACAAGAAGTCGCGGCTGCTGCCATCGAACTCAGCCGCGCCACCCACCAAGGTGTCGTTGCCAGCACCACCGCGCAGGGTATCGTTACCCGACCGCCCTTCGATGATGTCGCTGCCTTCCAAACCATCGATGCTGTCATCCCCACCCGTACCAATGATGGTGTCGTTGTTCACCGAGGAAAACACAAACACCCCATTGGGATCCTGCAGGTTCGAGAAGTCACGGGTCAAGGTGATCCCGATGTTCCGGTTGCTGGCATCAATCCGACGACCGTTGCGATCGCCAATCACATACGAAAACACCGTGTTGGTGTTGATCGAGTCGGTGGTCATGTTGGCCGTGTTCAACACCACTTGACCACCAACCGATACGCCTTCCAACAACAGATCTTCGCTGCCAACAGCCAAGAACTGTTGAATGTTGGTGTTGCGCACCGTGATGGTTTGGTTCACGGTTTGGGTACGCGAAGCAGGGCTGGTCGGGCTTTGCGGTTCCGGAGCACCCGTGTCCGGCGAAGCCGTACCCGTCACCACAATCCGCACATCCGCACCGTTTTGCGAGACCACAACCCGAGCACCCGAGTCCAAATTCACCAACTTGACCACGTCACCCAAGCCAGGGCCCGACTGGAAGTCTTGAATTACTGTGGCGGCTGTGTTGTTGAAACCACCTTGCACAATCGTTTGACTCGCAATGGTCAACGTGGTCGCTGGCGCAAAGATGAATTGGTCGTTGTTAAATTCATCTTCGGGCCCTTCGTTACCCGTCATCGAGGTCGTGGAGCTGCTCGCAACCAATGTATCGTTGCCATTGCCACCAAAGAGGCTTACACCACCGTAGATAATGTCATTGCCCAGTTCGCCACGACCCGTGGTCGAACCAAAAATCGAGTCGTTCCCTTGACCGCCAAACGCCGCTACACCGCCGAAAAGCATGTCGGCATCCTTGTTCCCAAACAAGGTGTCGTTGCCGGTACCAACCAAGGTGTCACGGCCAGCACCGCCACGCAGGTCATCGTTGCCGCTACCCACCAACGAATCGTTACCACGCTGACCGTACAAGGTATCGTTACCTGAACCACCAATCAGGGTGTCATCACCAAACGGAGTGTTCTCCGCATCCGGCGTTCCCGGACGCACATCGCCAAACAGCTCCGTCGGGCCGCCGGCAGTTGATCGCAGCAAGTCGCCTGCGCCCGTACCCACAATCGTCAAAATAGCCATGTAGCCTTTACTCCTCAGTAAATTGCTTGCTCATTGCGTGTCCAGACTTGACTGCACGTTTGACTGCGACAGATTTTCTGGGTTCCACGCTTAACCTCGTGTTTTTCCTGAAACCACCAGCCACAAGGGTTAATTGCCCAATGCACTGACTACAAGAGGCGCAACCCACAGGTGAGGTGATTTGCAGTCGGTCTTCAAACGGTCTTCTTCTGTTGGTCTTCTCGCCGATTCGCCCCTCACCTTGCTTTTCTCGGTGGAGCACCGATTTTTTGCGGATTTGGGGCGATGTTCACCGATCTTAATACACAAATGTGCACTTTTCTCGATTTGACGCTTATACTCTCGCTGGATGCCCCTGGGAATACCTTCCTGACACTTTGTCCCTGGCACTTTGCCTTGTCCCTGACAGTTTGCCTTTGAAGGCATTTTGTCTTTAACAAGACCTTTGAGCACCCTTGGAGAGATATCCACCCTTAGGGAGATATCCTAGAGGGAATGCTAGAGGGAATGGAGGAGGCATTCACGGGCGGTTTGCGGGAAGCACTTGCGGTTTGGGAAAGCTGGAAGACCTGCCACCTGTTTTTCAACATACCACGGTGCTTGCAACCCAAATCTGCGGGAAAATGCAAACCTCTCCCAGAGCGGGTTTCAGGGTGCCGTAGGGTTAAATGCCGGTTTGTCCCCCTCTGCTACACCCGGGCGCACCACCGTTATCGTAGGGGTAGGCAAGCCAAGGGGGGCGAATATGCAAGAAGAATCGACGTTTCAGGAACAGGTGCTGGCAGGGCTGGCGGCCCTCAACACCAAGATGACCCACATCGAAACCGATGTGGCCATGCTCAAGACCGATGTGGCCATGCTCAAAACCGATGTGGCCATGCTCAAGACCGATGTGACGACGCTCAAGACCGACATGGCTCGCCTGAAGGTAGACATGGAGAAGATGGATTTTAAGTTTGATACCTACCAACGAGCTTCGGATGGCGTAACCCGGTTGGCTTCTACCATCGTGATTGCGGCGGCTTCGGTGGTGGTGCTTTCGCCGGTGTTGCAGGCTTCGACCCCGGCGATCGCCGAGGTGTTGGCCCGGTTGCTGCGCCCTTGAACAATTGGAACAAAACGATGCTGTTAGCCTACGGAATTGCTTGGCAGGGCACGCCGTTGCCCGATCGCCCCGGCATTTTGGATCACCCTTTGGCGTGGGCGGTGGTCAACGACCTGGCGGTGTTGGTGGAGCCAGGTTTTGATGGGCAAACTTTAGAAGGTTGGGGGGAATCCCAATGGCTGGCGGCGGCCCTGGCCCATACCGCAGTGGTGCAGGCAGTGTTTGCGGCGGCCCCCATTTTGCCGATCGCCCTTCGGTCAGGTTTTTTCGGCGATGTGGCTCCGATTTACGCGCTTCTGCAGGAGCAGGGCCCCCATTGGACGGCACGGTTGCAGGATTTGACCGGCTGCGGCGAAGTAACGGTGCGGGTGACACCGGCGCCGACACCACCGCCAACCGGGGGCTTGGCCGGTCGGGCCTACTTCACGGCCAAGCGGGAACGGGGTCAGGGCTTGGCAGTGGTGCAGGATATTTTGAGCGCCCACAGCCGGGAGCATCGGGTGCGCCCGGCCCAGGGGGCAGAAGTGTTGCGGTGGGATGTGTTGGTCTCGGCGGCGCAGTTGGCGGATTTGCAAGCCAAAACGGGCCAAATTTCCGGCTGGCAGGTGCAGATTGGGGAGTGGTGGCCCCCCTACGGTTTTGTGTAACGGAACCCGTGTGGTTGGATCGTTGTGGCGTTTCCCGCAGACCCGTCGCCAGCGGACGGGTTTGGGGTAGGCTGAAACGATGAGTACTACCGAAGGTCTGGATCGCCCAGCGAACCCGGAGGCGGGGTTGGCCCCGTTGGTGTTGACGCTGGTGGAGTTGGTGCGCCAATTGATGGAAGCCCAAGTCATCCGGCGGGTGGATGGGGGCTCCCTCTCGGAAACCGAGATCGAAAGGGCGGCGGCCAGTTTGCAGGCTCTCGATCGCCAGGTGCAAACCCTCTGCGAGGTGTTGGCGGTGGAGCGGGCCGACCTCAATTGGAACTTGGGGGAGGCGGGCAAGTTGTGGCCTCCGTCCTACTATCCGGGGGAGCCGGCGGGGGAACCTTCGGTGCTGGAGCTGCTGGATCGCCTGTTGGATACCGGCGTGGTGTTGGAAGGGGAAGCCAATGTGGGGTTGGCGGATTTGAACCTGATTCACCTGCGGCTGCGGGTAATGCTCACGTCCCGGCCGGAGGCTTCTCCCCCCCACCCAAACCCCTAATCTTCGCGGCCTGCCATCTGAATCAATTCGATTTTGTAGCCGTCGGGGTCTTCCACAAAGGCAATCACGGTGCTGCCGTGCTTCATGGGGCCGGGCTCCCGCACCACTTTTCCCCCTTTGGCGGCAATGGTCGCGCAGGTGCCGTAAATGTCGGTGACCCCCAGGGCAATGTGCCCAAACCCGTCCCCCACCTCGTAGCGATCGGTGTCCCAATTGTGGGTCAGCTCAATGACGGTATGCTCTTTCTCGTCACCGTACCCCACAAACGCCAACGTGAACCGCCCGCTGGGATAGTCCTTCTGCCGCAATAGGCTCATGCCCAAAACCTCGGTGTAAAAGCCGAGCGATCGCTCCAGGTTCCCCACCCGCAACATGGTGTGCAACATCCGCATGACCCGTTTCCTCTAAACGCTGCTTTAGCCTTAATTTTAGAGGGCGGGGGCTGGATGGCCGCCAGACCCGCACCCCTCGCAGTACAATAGATTCAGTTGTTAAGAAACGTAAAGCAATGACGTTGGCAGCACCGATGCCGCCGGTTCGAGCGTGGCACAGCATCACCGAGCCGTTGTGGTCGGCCACGGCGACGGAAATCAAAGATGGGATAGCCTTTACGCAGTTGGCGCCGGTATGGCAGGTGTTTTTGTTGGGGGATGGCGCCCCCACGCGCCATTTGCAGTTGTTGACCCAAGGGCCGATTGGGGTAGATGTCATCGCGATGACCGATGTGGGGATGGACGATGATGATGCCCCGGCGGCGATCGCGGCGATCGAAGGCCCCCGCACCCGCCGCCAGGTCTGGCTCCGGAGCGAAAAGACCGGCGAGGTGTTTTCCCACGCCACGTCTTGGTGGCCCACCACTCGCATCCGCCAACATTTGCAGAATCCCCAGTTACCGATTTGGGCCAGCCTCAACCAACGCCACGCCGAGTTGTACCGAGATTTGCACGGGTTGAGCAACGGGTTTTGCCCGACTTTGGCATCGGTGTTTGGGCCAGGCCCCTACTGGAGCCGCCACTACCTGCTGTGGCACGGTGGGCAACCCCTCACCCTCATCTACGAGGTCTATTCTCCCCAACTGACCAAGTACCTCGGTGCGGCGGCTCTTCCCTAGAGCATTTCCCCCGCCCAACCGAGCAGTAACCAGAATGACAGAGGGGAGCCAAGCAGACCGCTCACCGCTCTGGGCTTCTCCTGCAAGAGCCAATAAAAATCAATAAAAATCAATAAAAAAGACAACATCGGCTTCTTTCCAGGTTACGCACCGATGTCGTCTTCTTTTTTCCTCACACACAACCTAACGTTACGATGGAGGTACCGCGTTTGTCAAGACTGGGAGGCGGCGGATGGTTTGGCAGTTGTTGACGTTTCCCTTCGAGGGTCTGCTGTGGATTGCGGAGCAGGTGGAGTCCCGCGCTACCGAAGAGCGGGCACGGCAAGAAAATTTGACCCTGCGCCTCCAACAGTTGCAGTTGCGGTTTGATTTGGGGGAAATGGACGAAGCCGAATTTGAACGCCAAGAAGCCGAGCTGCTGGCGGCGATCGCCGCGCAAGTGGACGAGCTGGAGGGGAGATAACTCATGAAATTTGGGGGTTGGAGGCATGAACGGTATCCACTCTTTCAAGCTCGAATGACCGTGGCCTGACCCTTCACTACGCTATCCAAAGCAGCGATAACCTTTGGCACCAGGGGTTTGAGGTCGGCTAGACGGTTGGACGGTGCTTGTAAAACCACTACCGCCACATTAAATTGAGGCAGGTTCTGTTGAAAGGGTAGATGGCGATCCACCGTGAGGAATACATCAAATTCAGATGCGGCAAGGGCCAGGAGTTGGCTATCGGCGGTGCCTGCCCATCCCATTTGGGGAACGGTTTGGATCGCATAACCAACGAATTCTCGGGCCAAGCGGCGATCCATGCATTCGTCCAACAGGAGTTTCAGGCTATGCTGCGAGGCCAAGAACCTGTTTCCCCACTTCTTCCAGCAAGGCAATGACCTGCTCCCGGGTCACCGTTGGAAATCCATCCAAGAAGTCATCGATCGATTCTCCTGCTTTAAGGCAATCCAGCAAAGTCTGCACCGGCACCCGGGTGCCTGGAAACACGGGGGTACCGCCCATGATTTCCGCAGATATGCTGACAAGTGACGAGGTTTCTGGCATGGCTCTGTGACCTTTTGGCTCTGGGTTTGTTTCCGTGGACGTTATCCAGGATTTTAAGATAAAATGTCTTGCCCTAGCGGCTTTCAGGTTTTGAGACCGCTGGCGGTCAGTCCTTTGACCAGTTGCTTCTGGGCGACAAAAAATAGGGCGATCGCCGGCAAGGTGGCGATCG
>DMPD01000288.1 GCA_003456125.1 Cyanobacteria bacterium UBA8156
TGTCCCCGCCCAGAAGGGTACCCCCAATTCCTCGGCGGCGATCGCCAGCATCCAGGCCAGTTGACCGCCCCCCAACACCCCTACCGTTCCCATGATTTAGGCCCAATCATCTTGCCATTTGACGGTGCCTTGGCTGGCCAATACCCAGCGGCGGTTTACCAGGTTTTCGTAGCGGGGGCGATCGCCCGTCCGCACCACCGCGTATTTGTAGGCGATCGCCTTGCCGGCACTCTCGTTCAAGGGAATTTCCCCAAACCAGGTATTGGCGTTGATGTATTCCAAACGGTAGGCGCGATCGATGTCCCAGTGGCCCAATTCCGGGCAGTCGCCCACCACCACCACCGTTTCGCCCGGTTGGGTACGGTACCCGTTGAGTTGGGCCCGGACAATGGTTTGACCCTGTACCCGATCGCCAAAATGGGCGATCGCCCGCATCGATTTGGCCGGCAAAAACACCCCCCGCAATTGGTTGTGGCGCACGGTGAAGGGGGTTTGGGTCAACATGCAGGTGTAGTCCCCATCTTCCATTTCCACGTGCGGCACATCGATGGTGATGTCCGGGCCTTTGTTCAGCAACACCAAACAGCGGTAATCGCGGTAGGCCCGCAGAAACACATACACGTTGTCGGTGATGTACTTCTCGGTTTGGCGACCCAGGGCGATCGCCGGGTGTAACCGCCGCAATTTACTCAGAATTTGGATGTCGCGCAGCAGGGGGGTTTCGTCCCAGGTGGTCATCATCGGCCGGTTGTAGGGGTCTTGGCCGCCGTTGGTGTTGTTGTGCAGGTATTGTTCGGTGCCGTAATACAGACAGGGAATGCCCCGAGAAGTCAGCAGCAGCCCCACCGCCAACCGCAACAACTCGCGATCGCCGTTCAAACTCAGAAATCGGGGCATGTCGTGGTTGTCGATAAACGTCACCAACTCCGTGGCGTTGCGGTACAGCCCGTCTTGGTTCAACAGGTTTTGCACCAAATGAAATCCCCCCGGGGCCTGCAGGGCGATCGCCGCTCGTACCGCTTCACAAAACCCAAAATCGAGAATGGACATGCCGGAGCGGTTGGCGAAGCGCACGGAGTTGGCCTCTTGGGGTTTGCTGAATCCCCATTCCCCGAACAAAAAAACCGAAGGCTTGTGGGATTGCATATCGCTCACAAACTCTTGCCAGAACCACAGGGGCATGTGTTTCACGGTATCCACCCGCAGGGCATCCACCCCCAAATCCAACCAGAGCTTAATCGCACTTTTGATGTAATTCCGAAACTCAACGTTGCTCTCGTTGAAGGTGGCCAAACCGGCCATCTCGTAATACAACAACTGGTGTTCGTCTTCCCAATCGGTGATTTCCGGGTTGTGATAATACCAATTTCGGACATCCCGATCGAAATCGGCAATGAGTACCCCGTCATCGTAGAGCCGGCCCTTCTGACCGTTGACGTTGGGACTGCTGTGGTTGCACACAATGTCCAAAATCAGTTTCATGCCCCGCCGGTGCATTTCTTCAATCAGATGGGTGAGGGCTGAGCAGGCCCCCATGCTGTTGCTTTCGCCGGCGGCCAAAAACCGGGGATTCACCCGCTTGAAATCTTTCGTCCAGTAGCCGTGCATGGCGGCCATGGTGCCCAACATCAAATCTTCCACCTGTTCAAACAGCGGCGACAACCACAGGGCCGTTACCCCCAGGCTTTTGAGGTAGTCCAGTTTGGCCAAAACCCCTTGCAAATCGCCGCCCCAGTATTTGCCCCATTGGGTGCGGGTGGGATCGAACAGGGCGGGGTTGGGGCCGGCATTGTTGTCGTGATGGCCGTCGTAAAACCGATCCACAATGAGGAAATAAATCGTCTCCTGCCGAAACTCCAGGGATCGGGTAAACAGGAACTCCAGGGGATCGGGGGCGGCAGCGACCATGGAATTTGGGGAGTAGGGTTTTGGGTAGGATAGCCGATTTTGACCCGTATACTGGGCCCAACCTTTGGAGTATCCCCCATGGCAATACCCCTCAACGCCGAGCAAACGCAAATCGTTGACCATTGGTGGGGGGGGGTGCTGGTGCTGGCTCCGGTGGGTACCGGCAAAACCACCGTGTTGACGGCCCGTCTGGCCAGGGCGATCGCCGCGGGTGTCCCCCCGGCCCAAACCCTGGGCGTCACCTTCACCAATCGGGCGGCCCGGGAGTGGCAACAACGGTTGCAGCAGTTGCTCCCCGACACCAAAGGCATCACGGTGAAAACCTTTCATGGTCTGTGCGCGGCTCTGGTGCGGGCGGAAGCGGCGGCCCTGGGCATCCCCCGCAACTTCACGATCGCCGATGAAGCCGATAGCGTCGCCCTGGTGAACGCCATAGGTATCACCAATGAGAAGGAAGTTCAAGACTTTCTCAAGGTGCTGCGTGACGTCAAAACCCAATGCCCCGAAGTTTCTGGGTTACGGGATTGGCTGGAGGCCAAGCTGGGTTTGGGAGCCGAAAAGGCCTGGGCCTATCAGACCGCTCTCCAGCAAAACCACACTTTGGATTTTGAGGATTTGGTGCTGTACGCCCGCACCGCCCTACGGGATGCCGAAGTGGGGGAACGGTGGCGGCAAAAATACCAATGGGTGCAAGTCGATGAAGTGCAGGACACCACCCTCGTGGAATACGAAGTGGTGAAACACCTGGCGATCGCCCACGGTAATCTGGCGTTGATCGGCGATTTGGATCAGACCATCTACGAATGGCGGAACGCCCAGCCCCACGATTTGGTGGCGGCCTTCACCGCCGATTTTCAGCCCGTGGCGTATGCCCTGGTGTACAACTACCGCTCCACCCAAAACCTGCTGAAAACCGCTACCCAATTGGCCGCACACTTTGGCGATCGCCATACCACCTGCCTGCCTGCGCCCAACACGGAGGTGGGCCCCCCCGTGCAAACCTTTGTCGGGAAAACGCCGGATGCCGAAATCGACTGGCTGAGCGATCGCATCCAGGAATTGGCGACCCAAAACAAGCTGTCCTATGCCCAGATGGTGGTTTTGGCGCGCACCAACAAACGCTGTGGGATCCTGGCCCAGGGTTTGGGCGAGCGGAACATTCCCTGCGTCACTGCCGACACCTTCGCCTTTTTGCGCGAGGGCAACATTCCTACTGCTTTGGCCTACCTCAAACTGTTGGTGAACCCCAAGGACAGCACCGCCGCCCGCCGCATCCTGCGATCGCACTGCTCCGAGGCGGAATGGGACGCTTTTTGGCAAGCCACCCAAAACACGGATTTGCAGAGCAGCGATTTTCTGGATCGGAACGGTTTTCACGACGGTGAACCCCTCGCCTACCTGCAGGCACAGTACCATCAGGGCAAAGTAGTGGTGTTGGATGTGGAAACCACCGGCCTCTCGCCGGCCCGGGATGAAATCGTAGAAATTGCGGCGATCGCCCTGCACAACGGTCAACCCCGCGATCGGTTCCACGAATTCATTTGCCCGGTGAGGGGAGTGGGAGACTCCGCCCGCATCCACGGTTGGCGCCAAGAATTTCTGCAAGCCAAGGGCAAACCGGCCAAAGAAGTGTTGGCCCGATTTGGGGCATTCGCCCAGGGCGGGTTGATCGTGGGCCACAACGTGGGGTTTGACGTGGCCATGGTGACCGCCCATGCCCGACGGGTGGGGCTGATTTTGCCCCGGTACCGGTGGGAAGACACCTGGGACTTGGCCCAGCGGGTGGCGCCCCCCGTCCCCAACTACAAACTGGAGACCCTGTCCCAACATTTTGCCTTGCCCACCACCCCCAACCACCACGCGCTCGACGATGCCCAAACCACCGTCGAACTGTTGTCCCGGCTGGTGGCCCGTCTCGCCCCCCACAGCGCCGCCCGGCAAGCCGCGATCGCCCGCTACCACCGGCGGTGGTATCCCTTAGCGCAACAGATTGCAGACTGGCGGGAATCCCTGAGCCACATGCGGCCGGCGGCTCTGCTCGAGCGCCTGCACCAGAGCCTGGATTTGGGGGATGTAACGCCGTTGCGGGACTTTGTGGCGGCGCGGGACGATCGCACCCTGGAGCCGATAACCGCCCTCCGCGATCTGCTGGAGTCTGCCGCCATGGCCAAAAACAGCCTGGATCGGATGGCTCTGCAGGAAAATCGGTTGCCCGTGGTCACCGTCCACCAAGCCAAGGGGTTGGAATTTGAAGCGGTCTTTTTGCCGTGCCTCAACCACCGAGAGTTTCCTGCTTCCTTCAACAACAACCCCGAAGAGGAAAAGCGGTTGTTTTATGTGGGGTTGACCCGGCCCCGCCGCCACCTGTTTTTGTCGGCCCATGGCACCCCCAGCGACTTCCTGGGCTGGGCCACCGCCGAGTATTTTTGACCATCTGGGGTATGATTTGGGCGATGGAATCCTCCGCAATCACCTATGGGTAAGCCGCAAGCCACATCCAAATCCTCTTTCCCCCAGTCTTTGGCGATCGCCCTGTTCACCTTGGGGGCGATCGGCTTGGGCTTGGGGGGCGGCATCACCGTAGCCTTTTGGGGCAACCGACGGTTGCCCGTCCGCACCAGCGTCCCCACCGTGGTCCTCGGTGATCAAGCCTGTGAATTGACCGGATTGGACCCCCTCACCCACTCCCTGCAACAGGTGAAAACGGTCAATGCGATCGCCTACGATCCGTTGCCCACGGTCTCGGGGTTGTGGGAGCTGGCCAACCGGCCGGAGGTGTGGGCCCGTCTGAACCCGGCTCCGTTTCCCAACATTGCCCCGGCAGCCCGGGAAGCCCGGGTGCCGATCGTGATGTACCACGACATTACCCCCGTCAAAGACGTTTCCTGGGATGTCACCCCCGCCGAATTTGCCGAGCACCTGCGGCTGATTCAAGCCGAAGGCATGACCCCCATTTCCCTCGAGCGGCTGGTGAACCATTTGCGTACCGGGGCCCCCCTCCCCGACAAACCCATTGTGCTGACCTTCGACGACAATTACTTGGGGCAGTATAAATATGCCTTTCCGTTGCTGAAAAAATACGGATATCCCGCCGTCTGGTCGGTGCACACTGCCCACGTGGGCAGTCCTGCCGGCAAGCCCAAAGCCACCTGGGAGCAACTGCGGGAAATGCAGCAGAGCGGTCTGATCGAGATCGCTTCCCACACCGTCAACCACATCCCCTTCGATCGCCTCACCCCCGACCAAATTCGCACCGAATTGGTGGAGTCCAAACGGGTGTTGGAACAGAATTTGGGGGTGCCGGTGCGCTACTTCACCTACGCCGAGGGCATCCACGACGCAGTCAGCAAACGGTTGGTCGCCGAAGCCGGTTACGAAGCAGCCCTGACCATGAGCCTCGATCCGTACCTGGAGCGTACCGCCAACGAATCCGAGGATTTGCTCGCGATCTCCCGCTACGGTCAATCCCGGTTTGCCGAATTGCCCAAAATCGCCTGGGGCGGCCCCCAAACCGCCCTGTCCTTGCTGCCTTCCACCAGCCGGCGGCCCATTGATTTCACCGCCCCCGTCCGCAAACGTACCCTCACCATCGACGGTTTGCCCCTGACCTTGGTATCGGGGGGGCAGGTCACCACCGCCCACTCCCACACCCGTTCCCAAGTCGAAGAAGTCGCCGCGGAATACATCAAAGAGGCGATCGCCGTGGTGGATGGGGCCTTTTTCTCGTTGGAATCCCTCACCAGCAACAAAATGCTCGGGCCCGTCCTCAGCCGCCATTCCCGTCAGGCCGGGGTCTTCAATCCGGGCAACCTGGGCGAAAATCCCCTGCTGCAGGGGCGGCCCCTGGTGTTGATTGCCCCCGACAACGTGCGGTTTGTGCCCTTTGATGCCAAGCGCCACCGCACCCTCGAAGCCATCCAAGCGGAATTGCCGGGGGTCACCGATGCGTTCGTGGGGGCCGCCTGGTTGGTGCGGGACGGGCAACCGCAACCCGCCACCAGCTTCGGCCGCCTGTATGGGTTTGATGCCCACCGCGATCGCGCCTTTTGGGGGATCGATCGAGAGGGGCGCCCCACCATCGGCGTGACCATGGAGATGATCGATTCCGTAGGGCTAGGCAAAATTTTGGCTAAAGCCGGTCTCCACGATGTGGTGATGTTGGATTCGGGAGCCAGTGCCGCCCTTGCCTACCGGGGGGAATCGGTGATGGCCTACGAACCGCGGCCCGTACCCCACGTCGTGGCGCTGTTACCGCCGTTGCCCCCCTCCCTGCCCAAAACGCCCCTCGCCTGCGGCGCGACCGCCCAAAATCAAAATCCCTAGACCAAGGGGTCAGAAAGGAGGGGAGCCAATTCCCGCAGGTGGCGGCGGAGGGCATCGCGAAAGGTATAGATATCACCGGCCGAGCGGGGTTTGGCCAAAAATCGGGAATTGGCCCATTTCGCCCGCAGGCTGTTGGCGATGTTGCTCTCGGAAGTGACCAGCACAATCGGCATTTTGGCAATTTCTGGTTGCCGTCGGATTTGGGCGATCAAATCAAACCCACTGGACTCCGGCATGTTGATGTCCAAAAACGCCAGTGCCGGGCGGGCGGCCAGCATCTGGGCGATCGCCGTTTGGGGTTGCGAGACCATCAGGGGATCGTAACCCCATTCCTGCAGGAGGGCGGCAAACTGCTGCAACAGCACCGGTGAATCGTCCACCACACAAATGGTCGGGGCCCTCGCCGCCGTGGCAATCGGCTCCGGGGAGACCGTCAAAGGGCTGAGGGGCAAAATGGCCACCGTGCGTTTTTCCGCCAACTTATCCAACTTGAGGGCCGTCCGAAACACATCCTGCCGGAAGCGATCGGCAATTTCCACAATGGGGTGTCGGCCCCCGGTCACGCCCGCAAACAGGGGGACATGGGCGATGGTATCGTCGCTGTCCAACAACTGCACCCGCTGGTAGGGATGGCGCACATAGGTCAAACCCCGCCACCGTTGCACCTCCGGCAGCAAACCCTTGTACAACGTCGCAAACCGCCAGCGGGGCAACGCCAGCGCCGCGATCGCCCGGTCAGGATACCACCGCACCGTCAACTCCGATTCCAACACAATCGCCAACAGCACCTCATAGAGGGTCTGTTGCAGGGCTTGCCGTGTATTTTCGGGCAGCGTCTCCTCACTGCCAATCGCGCGATACAGGGTCAGCCGTTCCACCCCATCGGTGGCCACCAAGCGTTCCAATTCCGGGAGGTTGGGGAGGGGCGGCCGGACATCCTTGGCTTTGCGCAAAAAAGGATCGAGGGGGCGATCGCCACTTTCCGCCAGCAGCAGGCCCTCTCCCACCAACAACAACCGCCAGCAATGATGAGGGGAAATCACCTGGAGCGTGCCCGCCTGTGGGCCCAAAGCCTCCACCCACGCCGCCAGCGCCGCCGGAGTCAACCCTGTCACCGCCTTGCCCTCGCGACCGGGAATTTGAGCATCCATAGCACACGTTGCCGTGCCGCGTCCCCCAATCACTTTCTACCTTGGCCATTATGCCAGTACCCGACCCACCGGGATGCTCCTGGAGTCCTAGCCTTGGGGTTGATGGGCTTGAAATTCTCCAGTCACCACAAACGCCAAGCGGAGCTTCAGCCAGCGGATCACATCGGGATCGGTGGAGACCACCGCCGCCGCCGGCCGGGGAATGGGTTGGGCCAGGGGGGCCAATTCCGGGCGCTCCAGAAAAGCAGGAGATTCCACCAACCAAAAATCCCGTTCCTTGCCGCGGGCTTGGTAATTGCGCTCCCGTTCCACCAGGGATTCCGCCAGTGGTTCTTCCTCGCAAAGAAAGCGCCGGCTGCCAGCCACAAAATAATAGGTTTGCAAAGTATCGGCCATAACCAAAGCCCAAGACTGGAATTTATTGTAGAGGGCCAAGGGGCAGCCAAGGGGGCGGGAGTTCGGGAAACCCTACCGCTGGTGGCGAAAAACCCTGCTGTGCGATCGCCGCAAAATCGCTACCCTGAGAGGCATTGATAAGCACAAGCGAGAAGCCCTATGGCGAAAGTAGTGGGAATCGATTTGGGAACGACCAACTCGGTCGTGGCGGTGATGGAGGGGGGCAAGCCGACGGTGATTGCCAACGCCGAGGGCTTCCGCACGACCCCTTCGGTGGTGGCCTTTGCCAAAAACAGCGATCGCCTCGTGGGGCAAATTGCCAAACGGCAAGCCGTGATGAACACCGACAACACGTTTTACTCGGTCAAGCGGTTTATCGGTCGGCGTTTTGGCGAAGTCAGCAGCGAAATGCAGCAGGTGCCCTACAAAGTGTTGGATATGGGGGGCAACGTGCGAATCGATGCCCCGGCGGTCGGCAAGCAGTTTGCCCCCGAAGAAATTTCGTCTCAAGTCTTGCGGAAGTTGGCCGACGATGCCAGCAAATACCTAGGGGAAACCGTTACCCAAGCCGTGATCACGGTGCCCGCCTATTTTAATGACTCCCAGCGGCAAGCCACCAAAGACGCGGGCAAAATTGCCGGGTTGGAAGTGTTGCGGATCATCAACGAGCCTACCGCCGCCGCCCTGGCCTACGGTCTGGACAACAAAAAGAACGAGACCATTTTGGTCTTTGACTTGGGAGGCGGAACCTTCGACGTATCCATCTTGGAAGTGGGGGACGGTGTCTTTGAAGTGCTGGCCACCAGCGGTGACACCCACCTTGGCGGCGATGACTTCGACAAAAAAATTGTGGATTGGTTGGCCACCCAATTTCAAGGCACCGAAGGCATTGACCTGCGCAAAGACAAGCAGGCGTTGCAACGGTTGACGGAAGCAGCGGAAAAAGCCAAGATCGAGCTTTCCAGTGTCACCCAAACCGAAATCAACCTGCCCTTCATCACGGCGGATGCCAACGGCCCCAAACACTTGGACATGACCTTGACCCGGGCCAAATTTGAAGAGCTGTGCTCGGATTTGATCGAGCGGTGCCGCGGCCCCGTCGAGCAGGCGTTGCGGGATGCCAAGCTGGACAAAGCCAAAATCAGCGAAGTGGTGTTGGTGGGCGGTTCCACCCGCATTCCGGCGGTGCAAGACATCGTGCGGCGCACCCTGGGCAAAGAGCCCAACCAAAGCGTGAACCCGGATGAAGTGGTGGCGATCGGGGCCGCCATTCAAGCGGGGGTGTTGGCGGGCGAAGTCAAAGACATTTTGTTGTTGGATGTCACGCCGTTGTCCTTGGGGGTCGAAACCCTGGGGGGCGTGGCCACGAAAATCATCCCCCGCAACACCACGGTGCCGACCAAAAAATCGGAAGTGTTTTCGACGGCCGTAGACGGTCAGACCAACGTGGAAATCGTGGTGATTCAAGGGGAGCGGGAGATGGCCGCCGACAACAAAAAGCTGGGCACCTTCCGGCTGGATGGCATTCCCCCGGCGCCCCGGGGCATTCCCCAAATTGAAGTCACCTTTGACATCGATGCCAACGGCATTTTGACAGTGACGGCCAAAGACAAGGGTACAGGCAAAGCCCAAACCATTTCAATCACCGATGCTTCGACCTTGGACGATCGCGAAGTGGAGCGGATGGTCAAGGATGCCGAGAAGTTCGCCACCGAAGACCGCCAAAAACGGGAGCGGATCGAGGTCAAAAACCAAGCCGATGCCCTGGTCTACCAGTCCGAGAAGCAAATCAAGGACTTTGGCGATAAGCTGGCGGCCGCCGACAAGTCCAAAATGGAGGAGTTGATCGCGTCGTTGAAGGAAGCGATTCAGAAGGAAGATCACGATCGCATGAAGACCCTGAGCGAAGACCTGAAGCAGGCGTTGTATGCGGCCAGTGCGGCCATTTACCAAAACGCGCCGGCGGATGGGGGCAGCGGCGACGGCGGGGAACAAACCCGCGATGCCGCCAGCGGCGACAACGACGTGATCGACGCCGACTTCACCGAATCGAAATAGGGACGGTTTGGGGAGCACCTACCTGAGGACATCCCTCTCCCAAAGCGGGGGAGGGGAGCTAAAAGCCATCTTCCAAGTCTCTCTCCCCTGGTGGGAGAGGGATTTAGGGTGAGGTGCGGCAGCCATTTAGCCCAAATGGGGCAGGGTGTGGGCATAGACCACCCGTTTGGTGCCCTGGAGGGCGGCTCGCTTGGGTTCGGCAAACACCAATTCCCGGATTTGGTAGGGGGGATACACCGCGGCGATCGCCGCTTTTTCGTCCCACACCACAAAACACACCCAGGCTGCGGGTTCCTGCAGAATGGGGTCAAACCGTTGGGGGCTGGCCTGAAACGTCCAAGAGCGTTCGTATTGCTGGGCAGCTGCCTGGGTTTGGGTTTTGACGGCGAGGGGCACCCCCGCCACGGTCAAATCCGCATCCCAAGATTTCTGATTACCGGCATATAGTCGTTTCGGATAGA